>NZ_JAFCAC010000064.1:391-1798 GCF_018588165.1 Thermoanaerobacter sp. CM-CNRG TB177 | reverse complement strand
TAAGAGGTGCAAAAATCGCACCTCTTATTTTGTATATTCTTCAATGTATTTTTTAATTTCATCCTTTGTTGCAACTCTGCCTGCAACTTTGACTTCTTCATTAATCACGAGAGCAGGTGTAATCATTACGTATTCTATAATTTTATTTAAATCCTGAACTTTTTCGACTTCTGCTTCAATTCCTAGTTCTTGTAATGCAGCTTTTGTATTTTCCTCCAAAGCTTTGCACTTTGCGCATCCCATTCCAAGAATTTTAATATCCATTGTATTTTCCTCCTTTAATTTCATTTATTTGCTTTATTTTCATATAAACATTTTAATTTTATCATAAATTTTTAAAAGAAAATCATTTAATCTAAAATAGTTTTAAAAAAAATTTCCAAAAACAAATCCAATAAAAGTCGACATTATAATTACTAAACTTACATAGGTAACAGTCTTTTTTGGTCCGAGGACGCTATTAATTACAAGCATGCTGGGGAGACTCAAAGCAGGTCCTGAGAGCAAAAGTGCGAGGGCAGGACCTTGCCCCATACCGTAACCCAAAAGGCCCTGAATTATGGGAACTTCTGTAAGAGTAGAAAAATACATAAAAGCACCTATTATTGAAGCAATGAAGTTTGAAAGTAATGAGTTTCCACCGACAAGAGCTTCAACATACCTTGAGGGGAGTATTCCCGCATCATACCCAGGCCTTCCCATTAAAAATCCTGCTATCGCAACACCTGCAAAAAGAAGGGGAAGTATCTGTTTGGCAAGACTCCAAGTAGCTTCAATCCATGAGGTAATTTCTTCTTTTTTGAACCATTTAACAAGGATTATTGTAAGGATCACAAGGAAAAATACTGTCAAGTACCATTTTACGTTATATACAGTACTGAAAAATCCTACAGGCTGTGCGGGTTTACCCCATGCTGCAAAAATTAATATAAATACAAGGCTTGCAAAAAACAAAAAATCCTGCAATAGGCTTCTTCCTTCATTTTTTGTTGAAACTTGATAGATTTTTGACAACCTTGCCACATCTTCTTTTTTAAATATTATTTCCATGATTAAGCCAATAACAATTGAAAATAACACTGCCCCAACTGCCCTTGCTATTCCCAATTTGTATCCCAAAATTCTTGCTGTCATTATTATTGCAAGGACGTTTATTGCAGGTCCCGAATACAAAAACGCTATTGCGGGACCAAGACCAGCTCCTCTTTTATAAATTCCCGTGAAAAGTGGCAAAATCGTGCACGAGCAAACAGCAAGAATTGTTCCGGATACTGAGGCGACCGCGTAGGAAAGCCATTTTTTTGCCCCACCGCCGAAGTATTTCATAACCGCCTGCTGGGAAATAAAGTTTGAAATTGCACCTGCTATGAAAAGAGCAGGTATTAAGCAGGTTAATACATGATGCCT
>NZ_JAFCAC010000064.1:0-381 GCF_018588165.1 Thermoanaerobacter sp. CM-CNRG TB177 | reverse complement strand
TCAATAAAGGAAACCTTAGTTACAAGATCACACTTTATGGTTTTGTCAATACAGATAAAATAATCTTTCATACAAGGGAATCTTACTTTGTAAAATACTGAAAGACCTTCTTTTTTGCTTTCTAAAATGCCAGCTTTTTTTAATATATTTAAATGTTTTGATATTGTTGATTGATCTACACCTATTTTATTTACAATTTCGCATACGCAAATCTCCTTTTCATTTAAAATTACGTCTAAAATTTTCAGCCTTGTCGGATGAGAAAGGGCCTTAAAAAATTCTGCGCGGAGTTCATAGATGTTTTCTGCCATGGGATTCACCTCCTATATTCCTATATTAGCATATAGGAAATATTAGGTCAACAAAAAATTTTCAAAAACC
>NZ_JAFCAC010000063.1:0-39946 GCF_018588165.1 Thermoanaerobacter sp. CM-CNRG TB177 | reverse complement strand
TGAAGCTATCATGAGAAATCCTATGCTATTTTTTCATTTTTACTTTACAAAGCCCTACAAACAGGCATAATTATTTTTAAATGTAATATAATTATAACGTAAATCTTTATAATTTCAAAAAAGGAGGGGTGTAGATGTGGAATTATAAACTTAAAAAAATATCCGTTTTATCGGTTTTTAAATTTACTTTAATTTACGGAATTGTGATAGGCCTAATTCTGGGACTTATTGGTGGCTTATTTGGTGGACTTTTTGCAAGCAGTTTTGGAGCTTTTGGCGCAGGAATAATTGGCGGCCTCATTGGCGGAATAGTTTATGGCATAATTTTTTCTATAGTTAGTGCTTTTGGAGCATGGCTTTTCAATGTAGTTTCTGGCTGGATTGATGGTATTGACATACTAGTAGAGAAAAAATAGAAAAAAATTATTAAAACTGTATTGCACTGTGAAAAAAATGTGATATAATATTTCTTAGTTAAAATTTAATAATGATTTAGTGGGAAGGCAAGGGCGTCTTCAAATGGGTAGTGACACCCTATTTGAGTGCGCCCTTAATTTATTAGAGGAGGAAGATTATGGGTAAAAAATATAGCAAAGAGGATGTTTTAAAACTGGCAAATGAGTATGGAGTGGAATATGTACATCTTCAATTCAGTGACATCTTTGGGGTCATGAAAAATGTTTCTATCCCAGTAGAAGAACTAAATAAAGCTCTCAACAATGAAATTATGTTTGACGGTTCTTCAATTGACGGTTTTGTCAGAATTGAAGAATCGGACATGTATTTAAGACCAGACCCTGATACTTTTGTGGTCTTTCCATGGAGGACAAACTCAGGGGTAGAAGCGAGGCTTATATGTGACATTTACAATTACGATGGGACTCCTTTTGAGGGAGACCCCAGGTATGTTTTAAAAAGAAATTTAGAAGAAGCAAAAAAATTAGGGTATCAGTTTAATGTAGGTCCTGAATGTGAGTTTTATCTCTTTTTGACAGATGAAAAAGGTAACTTCACGACGGTAACACAAGATAACGCAAGTTATTTTGATATGGCACCTGTAGATTTAGGAGAAAGTGCGAGAAAAGAAATGGTATCAACTTTAAAACAATTAGGCTTTCAAATTGAAGCATCCCATCACGAGGTAGGGCCTGGACAGCATGAGATAGATTTTAAATACGACGATGCGTTAACTACTGCTGACAATGTGATGACTTTTAAAATGGTGGTAAGAATTATTGCTCAAAAACATGGGTTGCACGCTACCTTTATGCCCAAGCCGGTTTTTGGCATTGCAGGGTCTGGAATGCATATGAACATGTCACTAACAAAAGATGGTAAAAATGCTTTTTATGACCCTTCTGACCCTCTAGGGTTAAGTAAAGTATGTTATAACTATATAGGAGGAATTATAAAACATGCAAAAGCTATGACAGCTATTACTAATCCTATTGTTAATTCTTATAAGCGACTAGTTTCAGGCTATGAAGCTCCTGTAAATATTGCCTGGTCTGCAAGAAACAGAAGCCCTTTAATACGAATTCCTGCCAAAAGAGGGGAGTCTACAAGGATAGAACTTAGAAGTCCTGATCCAACCAGCAATCCTTATCTTGCTTTGGCTGTTGCATTGGCAGCAGGATTAGATGGTATAAAGAATAATATAACACCGCCACCACCTGTAAATGCAAATATATATCATATGAATAAAGAAGAATTAGAAAGCTTAGGAATTGAAAGACTGCCAGGTTCTTTAGAAGAAGCTTTAAACGAGTTAGAAAAGGATGAAGTTATAAAAAAAGCATTAGGCAATCATGTGTATACAAAATTTTTGGAGGCTAAAAGAGCAGAATGGGATGAGTACAAAATATACGTTACTCAGTGGGAACTAGATCAATATCTTTCTAAATTCTAAGTTAAATTAGAGGTGTCTCGATGGGCCAATGGCGAATTGTTTTAGCAGACAGCAGTGATTTGTCACGGCAGTTTATAAAAAATGTATTGTTGGCAAATGGACATCTAGTTTATGAAGCGAGAGATGGCGGAAGCGCTATAAGGCTTTGTCGCGCTCTCGCTCCTGATTTAGTTATAGCGGATTTGAATCTTGCCAATATAAATGGCTATGAAGTGGGACGTATTATAAATGAAGATGACATAGCACCTGTAATTTTGATGACTTCTACTCTTCAAAGAGATTTTCTTGATGAAATAAGAAAATATTCTGTATTTTCTTATTTATTAAAACCAGTAGATAGAGGGGTACTTTTGTCGACAGTTGAATTTGTGATAGAAAATTACAAAAAGTTTAGGAACATGAAAGAGGAAATTCAAAAATTAAAGCATGAACTTGAAGCTAGGAAAAAGATTGAAAAGGCAAAAGGATATATTATGAAAGCTAAAGGATTAAGCGAAGATGAAGCTTATAAAATTATGAGAAAGATGAGCATGGATTTGTCTATTCCAATGGAGATAATAGCTGAAATGATATTACAAGAATATAAAGAATAAGATGGGTGAGACCGCCTCTTTTATTCTTCAAACATGCTTTTTTTTACTATTTTTTTATCTTTTATCATGAATACTCCTTTTGCAATAACAGAATGAATATTTAAATTGCCATCTAATACTACTATATCCCCGTCTGATTTTTCTTTGATACACCCTTTGTTTGGATATAAATTCAACACTTTTGCTACATTTTCTGTTATTATTTTAATTGCCTGTTCTATTGGCAGTATTCCTTCCACTATAACTTCTCTTAAATCGCGGTATAGAGTTTGTGTGCTTCCTACCATAACCTTAACTAATCGCTTATTTTCATCAAATACAGGAATGCTACCATTGCTATCAGAGCTCATAGTAACTTTTTCTATAGGTAATTTGCTTTCTACGATTTTTTTAATTGCTTCTTTTGGAGTTAAAGCAGTTTTTGTATGGGCGTCCGGCTTTATATCAGAAGTAAGGTCAATTACGCCACCCATTTCTATAAATTTTAATCCTTGTTCAAACAAACGTCCTATTCTGTTTATATGAGTAGGAACAAATTGTGTAATAGGTATTTCAGCGTTTTCTACTATTTCAAACAAGGGAGATAATCCTCTTATTCCATCTCCAACATGCAGGTGAACTATTCCAGGTTTACCCCCTAAAAGACCTCCAACTCTTGCTTCTGCAGCAAGTTTTGTCAAATCTTCAATAGTTGGCTGTGCAGACCTGTGATCCGAAATGGCGATTTCTCCAGTACCTATTACTTTGTCGATTAAAACTAAGTCTGACCTTACACTTCCTGTTAAAGTGCGTGTAGGAAGTTCATAAGCACCGGTATATATGTAAGTAGTTATACCTTCTTGCTCCAAAGATCTTGCTTTTGCAAGAAGAGAAGCCATGCTTCTGGTTATTCCATCTGCTCCCAAGAGGCCTACAACTGTAGTTATTCCACCTTTTGTAATATCAGATAGAGTTATTTCAGGTGTCCTTGTGACTGGTCCTCCTTCTCCACCGCCTCCTGCGATGTGGACGTGCTGGTCAATGAAACCTGGAACTATGGTAAAGCCTTGTAAATCTACAATTTCTACATTTCCAAATTCCTTTATAGGTTTTATTTCATCAGCAATTTTTATTATTTTTCCATTGCAGATTAAAATATCTTTTCTACCTAAAGGCTGAGGAGAGTAAACTTCTCCACCTTTTAAAAGTAAAAACATGATCTCACCTCATTTGGTTTCTTTATATTATTTTTTCTTCCAATCTATTATAATACATTTTAAAATTAGAAAGAATTTTTGTCATAATAATGGTATAATAATTGTAGCGATACAATTTTGTGAGGGATGGATATGAATAAAATAACAATTGATAAAAGTAAAAATGTGCCTTTATATATTCAGTTATACAGTCAAATAAAGAGATTTATAGAGAATGGCAGCCTGCCAAGTGGATATAAACTTCCCACTATAAGAAGCCTTGCAAAGGAGTTGGGGGTAAACAATATTACAGTGATAAATGCTTATAAGCTTTTAGAACAAAATGGGTATGTATATACTAAGGTGGGAAGCGGTACTTATGTCTGTGAAGATATAAAAAAAGAGGAGGACCTTGATGAAAGCTTTAAATTAACAGACCAAGGAGAAATTCCATTAAAGAAAGGAATTATAAATTTTGCTTCTTCCTCTTTAAATCCAGAGCTTTTTCCAGTGGAGGATTTTGGCGATTTAATCAATAGAGTATTGAGAAGAGATGGAGGATATGCTTTTGAGTATCAAGACACGAGAGGATATAAACCATTAAGAGAATCTATAAAAGAATTTGTAAAAAAAGATGAAATATTTACTGATGTTGAAAATATACAAGTAATTTCTGGGGGACAGCAAGGTATAGATGTAGTATCAAAAGCGTTAATAAATTTTGAAGATAGCATAATTGTTGAAAGACCCACTTATTCGTGGGCTTTAGCCTCTTTTGAATCGAGAGGAGCAGAGATTTTAGAAGTAGATTTAGAAAAAGATGGAATAAATTTAGAGGAATTGGAGGATAAGTTAAGGAAATTTAAGCCAAAGTTCGTATATACAATACCTAATTTTCATAATCCTACCGGCATTGTATACAGTGAGGAAAAAAAGAAGAAACTGATAGAGTTGGCAGAAAAATATGAAACTTATATTTTAGAAGACGATTTTGCCAGTGATTTAAGCTTTACTGAAGAAAAGATATTGCCACTTAAAGCTTATGATAAATATGACAGAGTCATTTATATAAAAAGCTTCTCAAAAATATACATGCCGGGTTTGAGGTTAGGTTTTATAATTGCTCCACAAAGGCTAGTAAGCAGTTTCCTAAAAGCAAAATATGTGACAGATTTATCTACTTCAGGTTTGATGCAAAGAGCCTTTGATTTATATCTTAGAGAAAATATTTGGAAAAATCATATTGAGGAAATAAAGCAAGTAATGAAAAAACGGTTTGAAAATATGGGTAATGGACTTCAGATGTTAAAAAATTATGTAGAATTTGAATATCCTAAAGGAGGTTTTTACTACTGGTTAAGGCTTAAAAACAATATTTCTGCTAAAAATTTGTATTCTAAATGTTTAGAGAGAAATTTACTTATAGTTCCAGGGGATATGTTTTTTGCAATAAAAAAAGAGACCAATTTTATGAGATTAAGTTTTGCCTCTTGTGAGTTGGAGGAGATAGATAAGGGGGTAGATATACTGAAAGAGGTTTTAGAAGGAGAATCTAATGAAAACGGAATATATCTTCCTATAATATAAAAAAGGCCGTAAGATGGCCTTTTTATTTTGTTTGGTCAGTTTTTTTGCTAAAATCCGAAGGAGAAGACTTTGTCATTTTAGACTTTCCTTCAAAAATAGCTCCTTCTTCAATTATCAAGTTTTGTACTTCTATATCTCCATAAAGTTTTCCACTAGAAGTAAGTTGTAGCTGGCCTTTGGCAAATATATTTCCCTTTACTTCGCCTGAAATAATTATATTATCAGTTTTTATATTAGCTTCTATCTTTGCTGACTCACCTATTACAACATTTCCTTTTGTTTCTATTTGACCTGTAAAATTGCCATCTATCCTTAAAGTTCCTTCTGATTTAATTGTGCCTTCAAAAGCTGAATTTTTTCCTATGACGGTGTCAATTTTGTCTGGATTAACTTCTACAATTTGTTCTTTTTTTTGAAACATATCAATTCTCCTTTGCGAGATATTTCATTGGATTTACAGGATTGCCATTTACTCTAATCTCAAAGTGAACATGAGGGCCACTGCTTCTTCCGGTATTCCCTGACTTTGCTATTATGTCGCCTCTTTTTACACTTTGGCCTACTCTGACAAGAATTTCAGAATTATGACCATATACGGACTGAATCCCATACCCATGGTCTATGATTACTACCTTACCATATCCTGATAACCATCCTGCATATATAACTACACCTTTTCCAGCGGCTTTTACTGGAGTTCCTGTAGGTACAGATATGTCCATTCCGGCGTGAAATTCAGTTCCAGAGCCAAAAGGAGACTTTCTTGTTCCAAAAAGGGAGGTTACTGTACCATATACTGGATAAGCACTGGGTATTGAATTTAGATAATCAAGTCGGGCTGCTACTTTTGAAATAAGGTCTTGTAAATCTTGTGTTTTTTGATCTATTTGTGAAATAAGCTCGGCAGTTGTTTCATTATCGTAGGAAATGTTAGCATCGGATCTAATGCCTCTTGATATACTGCCACGGCTTGTAGTAGGAGTTGATAATCCAACCATGCGTCTTATTTTTTCTTCTAATTCGTTTAAGCCTTTAATTTTTTCATTGACCAGTTGAGCATTTTTGTCTAAAGTAGCTATTTTTTTGTCTTGTTCTTCTATAAGGGAAGTTAATTGCTCGATTTTTTTTTCTTTTTCCGCTATCACACTGTATAAATAAAAAGTTGTTTTACTAAAATAAACTAAAAAAGCTGTAGCAGCCATAATTATTGAAAAAGCTACTATTACTACTGTTTTTATAAGGGGAATAGAGATTTTAAAGTTTTTGATTTGCTGAGTTGAATCAGGAATAATCATAATATTGAGATATTTATCTTTTCTCTTTTTCATTTGTACCTCCACCCTAAAAAATGGACAACTATATTTATTCTATACAAATGTATCAAAATCCTGCTAAAAAATCAAATTTTAAATTTTTATAATGTTATGATAAATTCTTTTTTAGTTTGGGTAGTAATGTGGCTTTTATCTTTGTTAGTTTCTTAGTCGGAGAAACAGTTATAGGTATAAAATAATCGATGTGGAGAATACTACTATTTGAATGAATCACAGGAGGTGTTGAGATGGGAAAAAGAATTGCAGTAGAAAGTCAGCTTTCCAATATTAAAGATTATTTAAAGCAAAAAGGATATGAGGTTGTAGAATTAAAAGAAACTCTTTCAGAAAAAAGTGATTTAAATGCCTATGATGCTATAGTCATAACGGGGCAAAGTAGAAATATGTTAGGCATAGATGATGTTTTGACAAATGTTTCGGTAATAGATGCGACGGGGATGACTCCTTTTGATGTAGAAGAAAGTATAAAAAGATTATAAGTTATAGGTGGTGATTCTGTAGTGAGTACTGAGCAATTGAAAGCTGTAGGAAGAAGTTGTGAGGATTTTGAGTTAGATCCATCTCGCTATGGAAATAATTTGACTATGTCTGTATCTTTACAAGAAAGAAGCTGCGAAATATGTCGACATTGGGATGGGAACAAGAAAATTTGCCGAATAGGAGTTTTTGACGAAGTTTTATCAAGCCCTGATCAAACATAGAATTTTGAAATTTTAAAAGGATTTTTTTAATAATAAATGGGTAAGTGCGGGACTGAAAATAATGGAAAAATGCGAGAGGAAAAACTCTCGCATTTTTTGTTTTATTGCGACAAAGAATTAACGTAAAAATCTGTTGTTTTGGGTTCAAAAGGGTGAGTATGGGTTGTTGCCGTAAGAAAGGGGAGAAAGTAATATAGAACGCTACAAGGGTTGCAGCGACACAACTTATAACAGCTTTGTGGAGTATAGGGAAGGTTTTAAAAAAGGAAATGGAATAGGAAACTTTATATTGACATAAATACTTGTTTTGATATTATAAAAAACAGGTAAAGCATTGGAGACAATTGAAGAGAAAGACATAATATTAGAATAAAGGTGATTTTGTGGATAGAATAAAACAGTATTTTAAAGCGAAAAGGGCCAAAATTTATGAAAAAGACTATAAATTTTTAATGAATTTTTTAAACGATAAAGAGTTAGAATACTTTAATAAATTGCCTGTTTATGAAAAGAGACATTCTTTAGATGTGTGCTATTATCTAATTGATAAATACAGGATAAAGGAGCATGACCTTTTAAAGGCCGCTATTTTTCATGATATTGGGAAAATAAAAGCAGAAATTACTCCTTTCAAAAAAGCAATAGCGGTTATTTTTAATAAATTCCCTTTTTTAGTTAATTTTTTAGAAAGGTACTTTTATTTTCTAAAAATATATAATAACCATACAGAATATAGTGCACAAATCTGTAAAGAAATTGGGCTAAATGAAAGAATAATACACATCGTAAAGCATCATCATGACAAAATTCCTAAAGACGAAGACATTATAAAACTTCAAGAAGCAGATGGAAGAAATTAAAGATAGAGTTTTTCTCTATCTTTAATCGTTTATATGTATAAACCTATAAATTACCCTTTTATCCCATCCCAAATCAAAGGGAACATGGTATCTATCAGAAGTGTGAGTGTTCACAACAGGTATCCCCATAGAATCAAAGCCTGTAACTACTCCAAAGTGAACTATTTCTCCTTTTTCTTCATAGCAGATTAGGTCTCCTTTTTCAATTTCTGCTATAGCTCCTTTTGGATGCTGTTCAGTAGCTTTTACCATATCTATATAATATCCTTTTGCAATTAATTTACCTTTCCCTGTATAAATGAGATAGTTAAAAAGAGAGGGTGCTTGTGCCCAGGCAGTGGAGGAGTCTTTTCCGTCAAAGAACCATACATAATCCATAGGAAGTCCTCCACCTTCGTGTAATACTTGGGAAACGAAATTAGTACAGTCTCCCCCTATTCCGTTATAATCTCTGTATTTTGGATTATATTCATAATTATTACCACTTCCCCAAGCGGCTCCTGCGTATTTATCGGCATAAGCTACTGCTCCTTCCCTGTCATATTTACCTTTCTTTTCAGGTTTTTTTTCTTCTTCGGTTTGTGGGTTTGAGGAAGCAGGAGCAATTTCAGGAAGTATTCCTTCGGCGGGAGAAGCGTCTATATAAGCTGAATCTTCATCAAGGGGGTCATAATACCAATCTCTTCTTATAAGCCATTTTTCATCGACTTTTACAAGTTGTATTGAATGCCTTATACCTAGTCCCATATAATTTATTATATCGCTTTTTGCATTGTAGGCATAACCCATTTTCATAGTTTCTACAAGATACACCCAAATTGAACTTTCGCCAGCTTTTATGCTTTTTATCCTGTAAAAGGACTCTGCTTCTGTGAACTTAAGATTTCTCTTTTCTGACCATCCTTTAACATATTCAATTCTTCTTCTTTCATGGTCCAATGCCCATTTGCCATATGTAGATGATATATCGTAAAAACCTTCTATTTCTTTTAAGTCACCACTTAATAGTACACTTCCTCTTTTTTTAAAAAATTCATCTAATACTGGTTTTATCTCTTCTTTGTTTTCAGAAACTGTCTGCACGGTTTTATTAAAAAAAGATACAGAAAAATAAGTTAAAAAAATTAATGTCAGTAAAAGACCAATTGGTTTATGATATTTTTTGATATCCAATTGCTCTCCTCCTCGCTAATGTAATTCAAAATAATAATATGAAGGTTATAAGTTTTTTAATACTATATTTATTGGTAAATTTTGAGCAATTTTATGTTATAATAAAAAAGTGAGAAAATGGAGGTGTGAAACTTGATAGAATTAAAAAGTGTTTCAAAATCTTATAACATCAGTATATCAGCAATATTCACCATTGCTTTGGTTGTTTTTGCGCAAAAAATGTATTTTAAAGTAGTGATTTCAGGGCAGGAAGTTGAGGCCTAGTTTGAATGGGAAAATCCACAAAAGGCTATGAAGGGGAATTTAAATGTACTTTTTAAATAGTAACTATTTTCTTGATAGGTTGTATGTTTGGAATGGTTTTGTTTCTTAAAAGGTTTTACGTTAGTGAGGTGATAATTAGCTTGATAGTAGAGACTTTGCTTATTTTGTTAAATATTGTGGCTATTTAATGGCAAAAAATTTTGTAAAAAGATTATATAAAGGAGAATAGGTGAGGAAAAATGAGTAAAAAAGCCTTGATAGGATTGATTGTTATTGGATTGATAATTGTAACTTCAATAGTATCAATGTTAGTTTCAATGCCACAACAGGATAAAGGCGTGGCTACTGCTTCAAATACCATAGGTGTTATAATGATTGAGGGAGTTATAGGGCAGACAACAAACATATTAGGAATTCCACAAAATGTAAACGACCCAGTTGAACAGATAAGAAAAGCTCAAGAAGACAATGCTGTAAGAGCAGTTGTGGTTAAAATAAATAGTCCAGGAGGTTCTGCAGCAAAATCAATAGAGATTTATAAAGAGCTTAAAAAGCTAAAAAAAACTGGTAAAAAAATTATAGTTTCAATGGGAGATGCTGCTGCTTCAGGGGGATACATGGTGGCTTCTGCAGGGGACATAATAGTGGCAAATCCTGCTACTATAACTGGAAGCATTGGCGTTATAATGCAATACACTAACTACGAAGGGTTGTATGACAAATTGGGCTTAAAAGAAATAACGATAAAAAGTGGCCCTTATAAAGACATAGGTTCACCCACAAGAGATTTAACTCCTGAAGAGAAAAAGATATTGCGGGGAGTTATAGAAGATACTTTTCAGCAATTTTTAGAGATTGTATCTGAAGGGAGAAAAATGCCAATAGATAAAGTAAAAGAATTAGCAGATGGAAGAATATTTACAGGAAGGCAGGCACTTAAAGTTGGTCTTGTGGATAAACTGGGGGATTTTTATGACGCTGTAGATATCGCCGCAAAAGAGTCAGGTATACAAGGTAAGCCTGTATTAAAATATTACGCTACTCCAACTCCATTGAGTATACTTTTTGGAAGCGGTGCAAAAAGCAATTTAGAAGACATAGGAGTTGAAATATTAAGGCTTTTGTTTATTGATAAATACAGTCTGAATTATAAGTAATAACTTTAAAGGATAGTTTACAAATCTCACCTTGAGGAGTGTATGGTATGACTAGATGTTTTGTATTATTTGTTATGTGAGGGGAAGTAAATGTTTTATAAAGTAGATGGTATTTTCTATGATAAAAAAAAGCTAAAAGAGTTTGTTAATAAGTATAATATTTCACTAATATTGATATTTGGCTCCTATGCAAAGGGAAGAGCCCGTGAATCAAGCGATTTAGACATTGGAATAAAATTTGATAAAAATATAGATATGAATCTGTATAGCTCAATATTAAGAGAACTTGTAGAAATTTTCAACAGGGAAGACATTGACGTTGTAGTTTTAAACTATGCTGATCCACTTTTGCGTTTTGAAATTATAGCTAGTTGTAAAGTGCTGTATCAAGCTTATTCTGAAGCATATATAGATTTTTATTTGTATTCTGTCAAAAGTTATGATGATGTAAAAAAGTTAAGAAAATTGGAAGAAAATTATTTAAAAAAGGGGATAAAAAATGAATTACAAAGATGTCATCCGCCGCAAATTGATAAGTCTTTCTAATTATATAAAACAACTTTTACCAGTAACTGAATATACCTATGAAGAATACGTGAGTAATTACTTCATTTACTACACTGGTGAAAGACTAATACAGCTTATAATAGAGACTTGCATGGATATAAATTCTTTAATTATAGAATACGAAGGACTAAAACCTCCCAAAAGTTATTATGAATCTTTTGTAATACTTGGGAATAAAAAGATTTTACCTGATAAAGTTGCAAAACAGCTTGCCTCTTTTACAGGCATGAGAAATAGAATTGTTCACCAATATGAAGATGTAAACCACAAAATAATTTTTGAAAATTATAAAAATCTTATAGAGCTGGTTAACGAGTATATTGATGTTGTAACTGAATTTATGGAAGGGCTTGATGAGTAAATTTTTCATGAAGACCTGTGCATAAAGATGGGGCATAAAAATGGTACACTATATTTGCGCTGAGGGTATAAAAGCCTTGAGAGATTTAGATTGGGAAGCTTGTTTAAGATTTTATCTTGAAAAGTTCGCTTAGTTATAGAAAAATATTAATCATCAAAGAGGAGTAAATAATCCTTAATAATTTAAAAACTACACAGGATTCGGAAATTTTGAATCCTGCGTAGTTTTATCAAAATGGATGCATGTATATCCAAGAGGTTACTCTTCTGTTTACTTCTTCCCATTTTATATTGTCCATAAAAGCATTTATATAGCTTTTTTTGTCAGTGCCATAATCTATAAAATAGGCGTGTTCATAAGTGTCGAGGACGAGAAGAGGTACACTTCTTGACACTATACCGTGGTTATGAAGGTCTTGAAGGTAGTTGTGAAGTTTTAAGTCTATAGGGTCAAAACAAAGTACAGTCCAACCGCGGGAGGCCATTCCACAAGCTATGAAGTCCTGTTTCCAGTTTTCGAAGGAGCCAAAGTCAAGTGTAATCATTGATGCTATTATGTCATCTGGGGTACCACCTGGTCCTCCTAAGTTTTCAAAATACAGTTCGTGGAGTTTGACTCCATCTAAATTATAGGTTTCTTCTAATTTGAGTTCTCTGTATTTGCTATAACTGGCATTTGCTTTTGAACGGTCGGCTGTTTTTAGTTTTTCACGTATTTCATTTGTTTTATCTACATATCTGTTGTATAATTTGTAATGCTCTTCAAGAGTTCTTTGGGATATTCCCCTCAACATCAAGTTATATTTTTTTGCTACAAGCTTATCCATACTATTATGCCTCCTTTTGCATATCTAATTTTAATATATGTGAAGATATATGTCATTGGTACACATAAAATTTTAATAGATGCAAAATGTCAACTATTCACACATTTGCTTACAAAATCTGATACAGATATATCTATGATACTACACTTTCCTTAAATTAAAATGTGTTATAATGATACTTGGATAAGGTTTAGGAGGTGTGGCAAATGGATTTAAATGAAATTTCAAGGCAAACCGCTGAGGTTGTAGAAGAGTTATTGAAAATAGCGAATTTGAGACCGGGAAGCCTTTTTGTTTTAGGAGGAAGTACAAGTGAAATATTGGGTAAGAAAGTGGGAACTGCAGGAAGTCTTGATGTGGCAAAAGCAGTAATGGACCCGATTCTGCAGGCAATTCATAAAAAAGGACTTTACCTTGCAGTACAAGGTTGTGAGCACATAAACAGGGCACTTTTGTTGGAAGAAGAGGCACAAGAAAAATACGGCCTTGAAGTGGTAAATGTTATTCCTCATGAGCATGCTGGTGGGTCTTTGCAGACATATGCCTATGAACAGTATAAAAATCCTGTGATGGTAGAGAATTTAAAAGGATTAGGTCATGCAGGTCTTGACATTGGGCTTGTTCTCATAGGAATGCATTTAAGACCTGTTGTAGTTCCTGTAAGATTGAGTCGCAATAAAATAGGGGAGGCAACAATTGTTGCAGCAAGGACGAGGCCTAAGTTAATAGGTGGAGAAAGGGCAAGATATAAAAAAATGTAGCAATATAGAACTGCTAGAAATTACTAGCAGTTCTATATATTTCAGAGGTTAAGAAGGGGGTCTTAAGTAAACTTTTTTATAATATTTATATTATATATTCTACATAATTTTATTGCAAAGATAAATCCTAAGGATTTGGTAGAAAAAAGAGCAATATTAAGTATTATTGAAAAATATTAGAAAATCATTGGGTATTTTATCCTAAAAAGGCGATTTTGAAAAAAAAAGACTTGTATATATTTGATTAATTTTTTGATGAATGTTATTCTA
The DNA here is from genome assembly GCF_018588165.1 of Thermoanaerobacter sp. CM-CNRG TB177. NCBI lineage: Bacteria > Bacillati > Bacillota > Clostridia > Thermoanaerobacterales > Thermoanaerobacteraceae > Thermoanaerobacter > Thermoanaerobacter sp. CM-CNRG TB177. Next base: position 26,408 of record NZ_JAFCAC010000063.1, on the reverse strand, counting down.
AAAATGGAGAGTGTAAGGTAATTTTCTAGGAATTTCAAGAAAAAAAGGGGGATAGTATAATGAAAAACAAAAGGAGTGTTAAAAACAAGTGACTTAACTTTGCTACTGTGGTTTACCACAGTGGCAAAGTTAATATGTGGAAGGGGGGAAATTATATTGCCTGCTGTTTTAAAAACCGAATTTATTAAGCTTTTTAGAAGAAAAGAGTTTAACATGGTGTTGACATTAGAGATTGTGTTAATTTGTACTCTTTTTGACTTAAGGACTTTGACTTACTATAAGGCTCCTACTTCGGAGTTGCCTTCTGCTTATCAAATGTGGATAGGATATATTAATTCTAATGTCCGTTTCATAGACTTTAGTTATATAGGAGATATATACTATCTTTTTTTTCTCACGCTACCTGCTAGCATAGTATTTGCAGATACATATCTAGAAGATAAAAAAGGAAATGTACTTAACTTCATTATTACACGCTGTGATAAAAGTTTATATGTTTTAAGTAAAGGTATTGTAGTCTTTTTTTCGGGTTTTATTATAATTTTTTTGCCTTTATTATTGGATCAACTTCTTTACATAATTGCTTTTCCTTTATATGCGATTTCTGAAGTAAATGCCGGTAACCCTGTTTATGATAAGTATTATCTTACACAGATCTATTTTAAAAACCTGCATACCTTGAATCCCTATTTACATAACCTGTTATACATTTTTTTAGATGGTTTTTTTGGTGGTACAATCGCAGTACTTTCTTATGCTGTATCATTTTTTAAGAAAGTAAACAGATATATAGTTGTTGTTTTACCTACAATCTTATTTCTTACTCAAAATTTTATATTTGCCCTATTAGGGAAGACGAATTATTGTTTGAGCTATTATTTAAATGTTTCTCCCAGCATAGGAGGATTAGATTATAAGGCATTTGGGTACTCAATACTAGGAGTGTTGATAGCAAGTCTGTTTATGATTGTATTAAATGCGAGAGGGGAAGAGATTTAAAGTTGTGGTTTTATAAAATGCTGTTTTCAATAGGCAGGAAGAAGCGTATAATAGTTTATCTAATGGTATTATTCTTTAATATACAAATATCAATACTTGCAAGTGAGCAAATAGAACTAATAAATAGTCTCTATATAAAAAATATCTACACACCTTTTTCTCGCTTAATCTATTTTGCTTTGTATTATGTACCGCTTTTCCTCATAAGTATAAGCGATGAAGATATACTAAATCATTCTTTAATATTGACAAGGCTAAAAAGTATAGATATGTGGTGGAAAGAAAAAGTTAAATTACTTTTAATGGATACAATGTTATATGTCATTTTCCTTGAGCTTCCTATAATTATAATGGCTGTAATACATATTGGAGTGACGCAAATTGTGGGAGTAAAAAATATTGCATTTATGGTTGGTGATTTTATAATAAAATACATTATTTTCTTCATAATTGGAATTAGCCATGTAATATCCTCATTTATCAGTAAAAAGCAATATATAGGTTTTTTGGTCGGTTACTTTATAGGTGGGTTTGATTATATATTGACGCTTTTTCACTTAGATGGTTATGCTATGACCACTACAGGAATGTTAGTAGAGTTTATAGTCTCTTTTGATTTGCCTACAGGGAATTTTTTATTTTTATCCTCAGTATACTCTGGTTATTTGGTATTTTTATCTTTGTTTTTATTGTTCATAAGTAAAGAAATTTTAAGAAAAATGGATCTACAAAGAGGTGATTTAAAATAAAAAAATTAATTATATTTATTGTAGCTGTAATAGTTGGAACTTTATCTTCTTTAATTTGGCTTCATAACATGACATTTTTGGCTGATAAACCTTCAGTAGAACTGCTAGTAATATTTATTCCCAACTTCTTGTCCTATCCTGAAGGGAAGCTAACTTTTGACTTGATATCTTTTCTTATTTATATTGTTCCTAGGTTATATATTTTCATCGCTTTTGGAGATTTTTTCTATGAGGACTTTAGAATAAGTTCAGTTTATGTTTTTACGAGAAAGGACAATAGGGTAAGATGGTTTATAGATAAGCTATTTCAGATATCGAAAGATTTGGTCTTCTACTTTGTTATTATTACTGTGACTGTTGTTATAGCTGCTCTTGTTAATAATTTACCTGTACTATCTGTACAACATTTTTTATTGGTATGTACTGTAAGCGTTGTTTTGAATGTGATAGTTATACTAATAGTTATTTTGTTAACAAATATATTGTCTTTATACATAATGAATGCTGAAGTATCTCTTTTTATAACTTTACTTGTGTATACTTTTATGTACTTTCCAGCTTTTATTAAACTAAGTGATTCATTGCAACATTTATTGATAAAAATCAATCCTGTGTTACAAGCAGTGTTAGTGTGGCATAATGACGGTTTTTTGCAAAAATATCTTAAACCTTTGGATGCTCCTGTAATACCGGGATTTAACTTTTATTGGTCTTTACTTATATTAGGGATGTATTTGGTTTTGATTATTTTGGCAGGAATAAAAATGATAAAAACGGTTGAGATAATTGATAGGAAATAATTGAAAATTAGGGGGATTATGGATGATAGCTGTGAAAATACATAATTTAACTAAAATAATCGGAGGGAAAACAATATTAGATAATATAAACTTGGAACTTGAAAAAGGAAAAATATATGGTTTTTTTGGAAGGAATGCTTCTGGTAAAACAATGTTATTTAGAGCTATCTGTGGTCTTATAAGACCTACTCGCGGTGAGGTTAAGGTATTTGGCAAAAAAATTGGAGAAGATGTTTCATTTCCTGAAAGCTTAGGTTTAATAATAGAAAATGTAGGTTTTTGGGAGCAGTGGACAGGGTTTCAGAATTTAAAATTTTTAGCTTCCATAAAAAATATTATTACAGACGAAGATATTAAAACTGCCATAAAAAGAGTAGGACTTGACCCTAATGATAAAAGATCTTACAAAAAATACTCTCTTGGCATGAAGCAACGGCTTGGTATAGCACAGGCGATAATGGAGAAACCCCAACTTCTTGTACTGGATGAACCCACTAACTCTCTTGATGAAGAAGGCATTAAACTAGTAAGAAATATATTGCTGGAAGAGAAAGAAAGAGGAGCGACAATCCTCATTGCCAGTCATATCAAAGAAGATATAGAAATTTTAAGTGATGAGAAGTTTAAAGTAGAGGCCGGAAGGGTGTATCTTGTAGGGAGTGTAATTAAAGATGAATAAAATATATGTCATTGTTATAGTCATCACTATTATTATAGCGGTGATTGTTGGGGGTATAGTTCGTGCTTCTTTTGTTGATACTCAAAAAATTAGTTTGGATGATTTAATGGAGTATAAGGCAATGGGAGGACCGTGGTTTTATGAGAAAAATTTCTCATTTTCAGACTTGGTAGAGGATTCAGAAGTTATAGTTAAAGGAACAGCTCTTGAAAGAGAATTCTTACATCTAAGTACTCTGGTGGGGTTTAGAGTAGTTTCTGTTTACAAAGGGAATGATAGTTTAAAAAATAAAACTATATATATTTTTGAACCATCTTTTTTTAACTTTAAAAATAAGTTTTTTATTATTCACAATGGATATAATTTTATGAAATATGGAGATGAATACATTTTGTTTTTAAAGAAATGGCCATACCTTGAATATATGAAATATAATCCATTTTATAAAAACAAAGACATATATATGTTGACGCACAATGGTGGTATTGATAAATACAACACAAATAATGTCTTTTTTGATAAAATTCTCTCTTCAGAACAAGAATATTATTATAGGGAGATAGAAGAGTATGAAGTTATTGCCTATAGTAAAGACGAATTAAACAGGTATAATGAAATTAAAAAACAAATTTTAGAAAAGTTTTTAAATATCAACAAATGATTTAGAAGCTCTTTGATTTACCTTTGCAGACAAACTATAAGGCACGGAAAGACCGTGCCTTTAAATTATATTTTATCTAATTGTAGGTATCTCACGATTACTGCTGCTGCCTGTGCTCTTGTTAGATGGCCTTGTGGGTGAAAATAACCGCCTGAGCCGTTCATAATTTTAAGGCCTGTAATTATTGCTACGTATCCAATCATGTTATTAGGTATTTTATCTTTGTCTTTAAAGCTTATTGTGTATATATTTGGAATGTCGGCTATATAACCTACTCCTAAGCTTTTCACAAGAAGCTTTGCTACTTCTTGCCTTGTCATTATAGCATCAGGATTCTTTTCTTTTTCTGTTATAATTTTCTTGTTTATAGCTATGCTGTAGTAGGTGTCATAATCATCTGGGGATTTTGGTATCGGGTCATAATAAGGAGGCTGTATTGCTTTTATTAACATTTTTATGAAGTCTTTTTGAAGTATGTTCTTATCTGGGTAATATTTATCTTCTTTAGTGTCAATAATGCCATATTGTACTAAAAGTTTTATATCTTTTTCTGCCCAGTTGCCCTCTATGTCTGTGAAAATAGTTTCTGATTTTTTTACTACAGGTTTTCCATTGGAATCTATAATTTGGCCAGTTTTTGCGTCTATATAGTTGTAGAAATTTGATTGATAAGCAAGTCGTATGGTTGGCGGTTTATCTGGAGATTTATGGTCATAGTCTGGAATGTACGTTAATATAAATTCAGAGTTGTCAAACATTATCTTATAAGCTTCATCAAGGCTTATTATGTTTTCTAGGGAAGGTAACTTTACAGAAGTCCAATTTATTGAGTATCCAACTATTTCACCCGTATATGGGCTTACGTTAACATTTATTGTGTTAAAAGAGCACAAAATTCCATTTGCTACTTCTACATATCTGAAAGGATATGTCGGCATTTTAATCATTTTAGAATCTTCGGGAAGATTTACCTCTTGATATTCTGTTTTACTGAACTTATCAGGAACTGTTTTTTTAAGGTATTCTTCGGCGATTTTTTTCATTTGCTCTTTAGTGTATGAAGATTGTTTTCCTTGCACATTATCTATATCAGGACTGCCCTTGTTAAAAGATTTAAGTTCACCTGTGACAGCGTCAACTGTAGCATATACATAGTAATATTTATCTTCTTTGTTTAAGGTCCAGTTAAAAGACCACACAGGATTAGATTTAGCAGGAGGATAATCATAACCAGTATATAAGTTTGCGTTAGTTAACTTGTAATCGCTTATTGAAAAAGGAAGGCTTTTTTCCACTATTTCAATAGCTTTATCTTTTGATATATATTTTTCTGAGGCTTCGATTGCTTTTTGTTCTTCCGGAGAGAGTTTTTGTGAGATTTCTCTTCCTGCGTCGCTACCTCCGCCTCCACCGCCATACATTGGTATATAGTAATATTCATTTGTTTTTGCTTCTCCTGTAATAGCATCAATAGGAGCGTTTTGGTATATACCATAAACTAGTATTACTTGAGGTTCATTACCGTACACTTGGTTGTAAACTAAGTTGTATTGAAGTTTTAAACCTATTTTTTCTTTAAATATTTTTATAGCTTCATCTTTAGATATTGCGGCTTTAGGGTCAGGGAAGGAATAATCTTCCCAACTTAGTGAGTAAGAGGTAACTTTTAAAGTGTTTTTGTTTACTGTGACGTATAGGGCGTTGTATGGGAAAGGCATACCGTTTACTACTCTTTCAAACGTGAAGTTATAATCGTAAGAATAGTATTCATTGTAACCATAGTTATTATTGTTAATTTGTTCTTTTGTTTGTTTAAATTTTTCAGGAGCTACTTTTTGTAAGAATTCAATTGCCACTTTTTTTGCTTCATCCCGGGTATATTTTGGGATTTTAGGCTGTTCTTGCGCAATGGGGCTCCAACTGTAATAGTTGGTAATTTCACCGGTGTCACCATCAATTGTGACGCTTATATCGCCTTTAGTTGAAGAGCTCCACATAAGGTTCCAGAATTTCTTATTATTGTATTCATAATAGTTGGAATTAAAGTCATAGCCGCTGTTACTTATGTCGAGTTTTTCTTTTGCTATCTCAATTGCCTGCTTTAAACTTATCTTTGTATCAGCTTGTGCCAATGCCATGTTTGATGGCATCATAAGTGCAAACAGGAAAACAAGGACAATAACAAGAGATGTAAATTTTTTCATAAAAAACCTCCTTTTTTAGTATCTTTTTCTGGTTAGACGTAAATAAATCGAAAAAGTTCCTGAAAAGATAAAGAAAATTACCTTTCTTTTAAAATATTCCATATAGCAGGGTCTTCTTGACCTAATCGCCAAATTGCTATTCCTGATAGTTTGTATCTGTCTACAAGAGCTAATTTTGCAGAAAAACTTCTTGAATCTTCAAACCAAACTGTATGGGTTTTTCCGTCTAAAACGTAGGTATAAGTGGACTCTTGTGCTGTTTCATCATATATTACAGTTACTCCAAGATTTCGAGCTAAAGTTACAGCCTGTTCATATGTGAGGGTGCGAGGATAGTTTATTCCTTCTGTCCAGTCGTAGCCATATACTGCCATTCCTAGCCATATTTTTTCAGGTGGAATAACTGTTACGGCATAATTTAAAACATTTGTGACAAAGCCTATAGAAGCAATAGGCCCTGGCTGTGAGAAGTGTTCATCGTATGCGAGAATGTATATCTGGTCTGCATTTTGAGCGATAAAGGAATATTGAAAAGCACCTGAAAAAGGATGCTGAGGGTTATCACTTAATTCTGCTGGCACTGATATTGTAACAATTTTTCCTACCGCTTTTAAGGAAGTATAAAGGTTTTCTAAAAAAGTGTTTAAATTTGACCTGTCTTCAGGGGGAACAAACTCAAAATCTATATTTATACCGGGGTAATTGTTTGCAACTGCCATATCTCTAATACTTGCAATTAAAGTATCTCTCAAAGTGGTAGAGGATAATAAGTCGTGTATTAGTTGTGACTTTTTTGGGTCCGAATAATTGTGGATTATAGGATAAAGAGGCAAATTGTTATCAGAGGCGATTTTTTTGACTTCATTTGAAGACATGTCGGCTAAGGTTCCATCTTCTTTTACTCCATACCAAAAAGGAATGAGAGTTGTTATGTCTTTTGCATGGGCTTTTAAGTCATCAACAGCGCCGGGAGCTATATCAAAATACCATTTGTTATCCATTATTACCACCTCCAAAGATATTTTTTATAAAAATTTTTTATTTTGACTTTATACTTTCATAATATGTATAATGTTTTATAGAGTGAAGTAAAGGAGGCATGGTAAAAATGAAAAGAAGGACAGGAATTTTAGCCAGTGCACTTTCTCTTATATTTATGGGGATTTTGTTACTTTTACCGAATTTTAATGTATTTATACCTTCTTTAGTTTACAAAATGATATGGCCCATATTTTTTATTTTGCTGGGCTTAGAACTGATATTTAGCAGTAAATTATATGGAAATGAAAAGAGTGATATTAACATAGGAGTTATATTATTGGCGATTTTAATCTTAATTTTTACGGGTAAGTTTTTCTATTTGTTTCCTTTGAATTTTATTGATTTATGATAAGTAGAGTATATTAGATTGGAGGTCACAATATGAGTGGAAAATTGTATAGGTCTAGGGTGGAAAAAATGGTAGGAGGAGTCTGTGGAGGAATAGCGGAGTATTTGGACATTGATGTGACTTTAGTAAGAATTATTTGCCTTTTAGCGATATTTAGTGGTATTGGACTGATTCCGTATATCATTGCTTGGATATTAATACCGGAAAATCCTTATCAATTAAAAGGAAAAATTGTAGAAGAAGAGCCTAAAGCCGAAGAACACCAACAAGATAGTACGGTAGAAGCAGAAGATAATTCTAACAAAGTAAACGAAGTTTTAGGTTGGGCTTTAGTGATTTTAGGAGCATTGCTTTTGCTAGATAGATTGTTACCTTGGTTGAGTTTTAAAATTATTTGGCCTGTTTTGCTGATCATAATTGGTTTAGGGATTTTATTAAAAAAAACGTAGGGAGTTGGTTTTATTTTCGTCATATTAAGGTGGCTATCTCCTTATAAGTAGACATAAGAGAAGTGACAGAGTTTCAAAAAATATGATATATTGTTGGCGATTTTACCATACATCAAAAAGATTAAGTTTTTTGCTTATGTAGTATAAGAAAAAGAGGCTTAGGAGTATTATAGTTCCTCCGAAAAATCCAATTGATTGTTTTGGTATTAGCAATGAAGAAAACAATACTATCACTAACAGAATTATTGTAAACCATTCTTTTTTTGAAGATGAGGTATATCCCATAATAGGTTTGTACTTTATAAATGTGTAAAGTATTATTATCCAGTTAAAAAATTGTATAAATCCCGTAGCGCTTGTTATGTATTCGTAGACGTTTTTTGGTAGTATGTAGGAAAGAACAACTGCTAGGAAAAGCCCAAAACTACTTAAGGCAAGAGCATATATGGGCACATCTCTTTTTGTTTTTTTTGTTAAAAAAGTTGGAGCAAATCTACCTTGTCCTAAGGAGTAAAGTACCTGTGTAACTCCATACATTGCACCATTCATTGTAGTTAAAGCTGCTGTAAGTATTACAAAGTTCATTATTGAAGCTATAAAAGGAATTTTGGTAAAAGCCAAAAGATTTATAAATGGACTTTCTCTAATAGAAATGTGGTTCCATGGTATTATCATTAGAAGTAAAGTTATTGAGGAAATATACAGTATTGTAAGAAAAAATACTATGTATTTACAAGCTATTGGAGCATATTTTTGAGGATCCTTGGTTTTTACTGCTGACATTGCTACAACTTCTACGCCGCCAAAGGGAATTAATGACATGAGCATCGCACCTAAAAATCCTTTTATTCCGTGAGGTGCAAATCCGCCGTAAGCATAGAGATTTTTAATTCCTACAGTGGGGGTTTTTGTAAAAAAGCCCATTATTGTAAGAATTCCCACTATGACGATAATAAATAAAGCAATTATTTTTATAGTAGAAAACCATGATTCAATTTCTCCAAAATTTTTTGTTCCCATCAAATTGATACCTATGACCAGTATAGAATAAACAAATGCAAAAAACCAAAGGGGCATTTCTGGAAACCAATATTTAGTAAATATAGCTGAAGCAGTAACTTCACTGGACATTATGAAAACGCCTGCTGTCCAATACACCCAGCCACTTAAAAAACCTCCAATATCGCCTAAAATTTCTTCTGCATACACTCTAAAAGTGCCTTCTACCGGTTTGTGAGTAATCATTTGTGACAATGCATAAAAAACTTGTGACATGATAAAAGCTGATACAGCATAATTGAGTATGACAATAGGGCCAGCAGTATGAATTGCAATGCCACTGGCCAAAAAAAATCCTGCTCCCAAAATTCCTCCGACACCAATAAGCACTAATTCATTTACAGATATTTCACCTTTTTCCATATTTACACCTCCGCTTGTTAATATTATTATTAGCAAATTAGTTTTAGTTTATTATTATTACTTTATTTCGTGCCATTCCATTTTACTGTAGAATCTATAATCATATCTATTTGTTCACTTCATTATCAAAAATTTTCAAAATTAGAAGGATAAAGTAAAATTATGTCGTATTATTAATATATGTATCAATCAAAATTGACCTTTTCTTACAAAATGTATTTTCTCTATAGTGCCATTTTTATATTTGGGAACAAGTTTTATTTTTTTACGTCCAAATTGATAAAAGGGAGGTTGGAAAGTGGGACGGGAGGACTTGTTGGGAAGAGCAAAAGCAGGGGAGACGGAGGCTTTTGAAATTCTTGTAAGTGAGCATCAGAAATACATATATAACGTAATATTGAAAATTGTTTTTGACAAGGAAGAAGCATTAGACCTTACTCAGGAGACTTTACTTAAAGCGTATTTAAATATAAAAAAATTTAGGGGAAATAGCAGTATCAGGACATGGCTTTATAGGATTGCTATAAACTGCGCTATAGATTATTTAAGAAAAAGAAATGTGGAAAAAAGTAATTTTAAAGAAATAGAAGAATTTGAGAATGAAATAAAAGATTTTGAAACTCCTGAAGAGGTGTTAGATAAAAGATTAACTGCAGAAATGTTAATGAGAGAAATAAACAAACTTCCTGCAGATTATAAAATTGTCTTGATTTTAAGGGATATAGAAGGCTTAAACTATGAAGAAATATCCAAGATAATGAATTTAAATTTGGGTACTGTAAAGTCTCGATTATGGCGGGCAAGAAATCTTTTAAAAGAGAGAATAAAGTCATTATCAGAATTTTTATCATTAGAAGAAAGGGGGCAGCTATGATGGAATGCGAAAAGGTACTTGAGCTTATACCACAATATGTAGACGATGAATTGGATAAAGCACAAAAAGAAGAATTAGAAAAGCATCTTGAAAGCTGTGAAAGTTGCAAAAAGGAATATTATCTGCAGAAGAAAATAATAAAAAATTTAAAAAATATGCCTCCTATAGAACTTCCTGAAGATTTTAATAAAAAATTACATCAAAAATTGATTTATCATAAAAATTTTTTAGAGAAGAAAAAAGAAAGGCTAAAAAAGACGTTAACAATAGTAGCTATTGCGACATCTTTAATATTTATGACAGTATTTATAGTGAATACATTTAATAAATCCTTACAAATTGAGTCTAATACTCCTTTAGCTAACATTGAAATGGGACAGAGTTATGGCTTACCTCAGAAAGAAGGAGCTAATAATGAAAGAGGATTGCCAGCAGGAACTTCAAGGAAAATTACAAAGAATGCAACCATTTCCTTGGAAGTAGAAGACGTCAATGGATGTTATGATAAAGTCTTTCAGTTAGTAAAAGAAGCAGAAGGTTTTATTGAAACTTCTGAGGAAACAGTATCCAGTGATAATATCAAAAGGGTAAATGTTGTTTTGAAGGTGCGGGAAGATAAATTTGAAAGTGTGATTTCTCAAATTAAAGATTTTGGCAAAGTAACAGCTTTAAGGATTGACAGCAAAGACATTACAGACCAGTATTATGACTTACAAGCAAGGCTAAAAAATTTGGAAGTAGAGGAACAAAAGCTTCAAGACATCATGAATAAGACTACTACAGTCAAGGAAATGCTTGAAGTAGAATCTGAAATAAACAGGATAAGAAGTGAAATAGAGTCAATGGAAGGACAGCTAAAATTATGGGAAAATCTTACGAGTCTGGCAACCATAAATCTTTCAATAAAAGAGATACCTAAAGATGAGAAACCTTTGGCTATAGTTTCTTTTAAGGGAATTGGTAAAGGTATAAAAGAAGCATTTATAAATAATATGAATTTTTTAATATTTTTTATGAAAAAGTTGATAATAATATTGGTGATAATTTTGCCTTATAGTGTACTGGCTTTAATCGGTTATAAAGTGTATATCTATTTCAAAAAAAGGAGATGACAATTTACATCTTCTTTTTTTTGCGGTATATTAAAATACAAAGAAATAAAAATGGGAGTGATTTAATGTATAAATTTTTAATAATTGATGGAAGTAGCCTCATGTACAGAGCCTATTATGCCTTGCCCATGCTTACTACAAGTGAGGGATTGCCTACAAATGCTCTGTATGGTTTTACTATGATGCTTATAAAACTTATCGAGGAGGAAAAACCTGATTACATAGCTATTGCTTTTGACAAAAAAGCTCCTACTTTTAGACACAAAGAATATCAAGACTACAAAGCTACAAGACAAGCTATGCCTGAAGAACTTGCTGAACAAGTAGACTATTTGAAAGAAATTATAGATGGCTTTAATATAAAGACATTAGAATTAGAAGGTTATGAAGCTGATGACATTATAGGGACTATTTCAAAGCTGGCAGAGGAAAAAGGAATGGAAGTGCTTGTAGTTACAGGAGACAGAGATGCTCTTCAATTAGTTTCAGATAAAGTGAAGATAAAAATTTCTAAAAAGGGTATTACTCAGATGGAAGAGTTTGACGAAAAGGCTATTTTAGAAAGGTATGGAATAACTCCTCAGCAGTTTATAGATTTAAAAGGGCTTATGGGAGATAAATCTGATAATATCCCTGGAGTACCTAATATAGGGGAAAAAACTGCGATTAAGCTATTAAAGGATTTTGGAACAATTGAAAATTTAATCCAAAATCTTTCTCAGCTTAAAGGTAAAATAAAAGAAAATATAGAAAACAATAAAGAGTTAGCTATAATGAGTAAGAGGCTTGCTACTATAAAAAGAGACATTCCCATTGAGATAGATTTTGAGGAGTATAAAGTAAAAAAATTTAATGAGGAGAAGCTTTTAGAGCTTTTTAATAAATTAGAATTCTTTAGTTTAATTGATAACATAAAGAAAGAAAGTAGCATAGAGATTGTAGATAATCATAAAGTTGAAAAATGGTCAAAAGTAGATATAAAAGAATTAGTAACTTTGTTGCAAGATAACAGAAATATTGCTTTTTACCCGTTAATTTATGAAGGGGAAATAAAAAAAATAGCCTTTTCTTTTGGAAAGGATACGGTTTATATTGACGTTTTCCAAACAGAAGATTTAAAGGAGATTTTTGAAAAAGAAGATTTTGAATTTACAACCCATGAAATAAAGGATTTTTTAGTGAGGCTTTCTTATAAAGGAATAGAGTGTAAAAGCAAGTACATAGATACTGCTGTAATGGCTTATCTTCTGAATCCTTCTGAGTCTAACTATGACTTAGACCGTGTGCTAAAAAAATATTTAAAGGTAGATGTGCCTTCTTATGAAGGAATATTTGGCAAAGGTAGGGATAAAAAGAAAATTGAAGAGATTGACGAAAACATACTTGCTGATTATATTTGCAGTAGATGTGTGTATCTATTTGATTTAAAAGAAAAGCTGATGAATTTTATTGAAGAGATGGATATGAAAAAACTTCTATTAGAAATAGAAATGCCTCTTGTAGAAGTTTTAAAATCAATGGAGGTAAGTGGTTTTACATTGGATAAAGAAGTTCTAAAAGAGCTTTCACAAAAGATAGATGATAGAATAGGAGAAATACTAGATAAAATTTATAAAGAGGCAGGATATCAATTTAATGTAAATTCACCTAAGCAATTAAGTGAATTTTTGTTTGAAAAGTTAAACTTACCAGTAATAAAGAAAACAAAAACAGGATACTCTACGGATTCTGAAGTTTTGGAACAATTGGTTCCTTATAATGATATTGTCAGCGATATAATAGAGTATCGGCAACTTACAAAACTTAAATCTACTTATATAGATGGATTTTTGCCTCTTATGGATGAAAACAATAGAGTACATTCTAATTTTAAACAAATGGTTACTGCTACAGGTAGAATAAGCAGCACCGAGCCAAATCTACAAAATATACCTATAAGAGAAGAGTTTGGCAGACAAATTAGAAGGGCTTTTATTCCGAGGAGTAGAGATGGATATATTGTTTCAGCAGATTATTCTCAGATTGAACTGAGGGTTTTAGCACATGTTTCGGGAGATGAAAAGCTAATAGAATCTTTTATGAATAATGAAGATATACATTTAAGGACAGCTTCGGAGGTTTTTAAAGTTCCTATGGAAAAAGTTACACCGGAGATGAGAAGAGCAGCAAAAGCCGTAAATTTTGGCATAATATATGGCATAAGCGATTATGGGCTTTCTCGAGACCTTAAAATATCAAGAAAAGAAGCAAAAGAGTACATAAATAATTATTTTGAAAGATATAAAGGAGTAAAAGAATATATTGAAAAAATAGTACGATTTGCAAAAGAAAATGGCTATGTGACTACAATAATGAACAGAAGAAGATATATTCCTGAAATAAACTCAAGAAATTTTACTCAAAGATCGCAGGCCGAAAGGTTAGCAATGAATGCTCCGATACAGGGAAGTGCGGCTGATATAATAAAAATGGCAATGGTTAAGGTATACAACGATTTAAAAAAATTAAAGCTTAAGTCTAAGCTTATATTGCAAGTTCATGACGAGCTTGTAGTGGATACTTATAAGGATGAAGTAGATATCATAAAAAAGATACTTAAAGAAAATATGGAAAATGTAGTGCAATTAAAAGTTCCTCTGGTTGTTGAAATTGGCGTAGGGCCTAATTGGTTTTTGGCCAAGTGAGGTGTGCAAAAATGCAAGTAATTGGACTTACTGGCGGCATTGCCTCAGGTAAAAGTACTGTATCCAAGCTATTAAAAAAGATGGGAGCTGTGGTAATTGATGCAGATATTGTATCAAGAGAAATAATGGTAAAAGGAACAGAAGCATATAATAGAATTGTAGAATATTTTGGAAAAGAAATTTTAAAGGAAGACGGCGAAATTGACAGAAAGAAATTAGGCAATATTGTGTTTGCTGACAGAAAAAAGCTTAAAAAACTAAATGAAATTACTCATCCCATAATAATAGAGAGGATAAAAGAAAAAATAGAAGAAGAAAGAAAAAAAAATCAGCAAAAGGCAATTGTATTAGATGCAGCTCTTTTAATTGAGATGAAACTTTATAAAATGGTAGATGAGGTTTGGTTAGTAGTAGTAGACTCAAAAACTCAAATAAAGAGGGTTATGGAGAGGGATAAGCTTTCTTATAAGGATGCGATAAACCGAATAAAAAGCCAAATGCCTTTGGACGAAAAAATGAAGTACGCAGATTTTATAATAAACAATAGCAAAGATTTTAAAGCTATGGAAAAACAAGTTACACTATTTTGGGAAAGATTTGCAACGTAAATCATGATATCGGAGGAGTTACTTTGAGAAAAAAAGTTGCGGCAATTTTAATACTATTAAGTTTATTGTTTACTTACGAGTTAAATACTCATTATTTTTTAAAAAAAATTTATCCTCGTAAATACTATAATTATGTATTTTATTACGCAAAAGAGTATGGCATGGACCCCTATCTTATTTTTGCTGTGATAAAAGTCGAAAGTAATTTTAGAAGCGATGCAATTTCCAGCAAAAATGCTAGAGGGTTAATGCAAATTTTACCAGAAACTGGAGAATGGATTGCTAAAGAAATAGGGATAAAAAATTACAGCAATAGTATGCTTTTTGAACCTAAATATAATATTCAAATGGGAACGTGGTATTTGACTTATCTTCTTAAAACTTTTAATGGAAATATTAAATTGGCTCTAGCGGCCTATAACGGAGGCAGTGGAAATGTAGATGCATGGCTTAAAGATAAAAGATTTTCTAAAGATGGTAAACAACTACATATTGTTCCTTTTCCTGAGACAAATAAATATATAAAAAAGGTATTAGCAGTTTACGAGATCTATAAGTTCATATATGAAACTAAGAATTGATATGAAGATTACTATATACAAAAAAAGTTGAAAAATTGGTATAATAGTATCGTTAAAAAGAAAATAAAAAGGGAGGACACAAATGAAACCGTTGAAACATTTAAAAGACTTAAAGGAAGTAAAAATCGAAAGAGATAGGGAGTTTTTCTCAGCCACTCATGAAGAAATAAAAAATGCTTGGACTACAGATGTGTATTTTTTAAGAACCCAAGATATTTTATCATATCTTGGTGTACAGGATAAAATAGTTACTGCAGAGATATTTCCAAGAAAAAAAGGAGTTTTTGCAGGATTACCAGAAGTAATGAGTTTACTTAAAGACAAAAATGTGGAAGTATGGTCTTTGAAAGAAGGAGATACTTTTGAAGCTAAAGATACGGTAATGAGAATAAAAGGACCTTATAGTGAATTTGGAATTTATGAAACGGCAATATTAGGAATTCTTGCAAGTTCTTCTGGTTGGGCAACAGCAGCAAGAGAGCTTAAAGAAGTTGCCAATGGCAAACCAATATTATGCTTTGGGGCAAGGCATGTTCATCCAGCTGTAGCACCTGTTATGGAAAGAGCGGCACTCGTTGGAGGAGCAGATGATGCCAGCTGTATTTTAGGTGCAAGATTAATGGGGAAAGATCCTAAAGGGACGGTACCTCATGCTGCCTTTTTGATTACGGGGGATACACTTGAGGTAGCAAGAGCATACAGAGATATAACTCCACCTGATGAGAGAATAACCATTTTAGTTGATACTTTTAAAGACGAAGTGGAGGAGGCTTTAAGAGTTGCTGAATTTTTAGGGGATAGATTATATGGAGTAAGACTTGATACTCCATCAGAAAGAGGGGGAGTTACACCTGGATTGGTATATGAGTTGAGGCAAAGGTTGAATCAAAAGGGATTTACAAACGTAAAAATTATAGTTTCCGGAGGTTTAAATCCTGAGAAAGTTGCAGAACTTTCTGAAAGTGGGGCGGATGCTTTTGGTGTAGGAAGTTACATATCTGATGCTCAACCTATTGATATGACTATGGATATAAAAGAAGTGGAAGGAGTACCTATTGCTAAAAGAGGAAGAATTCCAGGTATTATAGAAAATAAAAAGTTGAAAAAGATAAAATAGTTTTCGGAGATGATAGTTAATGAGAAAATTTATTATATTATCTTTCATTTTGCTGTTTATTTTTACGGGATGCAAAACATTTTCACAAAATATAGTAAATTTGCCGCAAGCCTCTGAAGATAAAACTAATATTGAAGAAGAAAAGCCAGTAGAGGGTGGCACTTTAAGAGTAAATATTACTTCTTTTGAGACGTTAAATCCTTTTTTAAACAGCGATGAACGAGTAAGGCAAATGTTAAATTTGTCATTGGAAGGATTAGTTACTATAGATAAAACTTTAAAACCTATTCCTCAATTAGTAGAAGAGTGGCAAATAAATGGACTTAATATAAAATTTTATTTAAAAAAGAATGTTAAATGGCAGGATGGAGTAAATTTTACGGCTCATGATGTAAAATTTACTTTTGATTCTTTTAAAAATAAGGAAGTGAAAAGTCCTTATAGGGATATTCTCATTAACTATCTCTCCTCTTATAAAACAAATGGTGATTACGAATTTGAAGTTGTTTTAAATAAACCTGTTGCAAATCCAATAGCTTTATTTACTTTTCCTATTTTAGCCGAACATCAATTCAAAGATGAAAAAGATATTTTAAATAAAGACATTGTACCTATCGGTACAGGACCATATAAAATATCTTCTTACAGAGTTGGCAGAGAAGTTATTTTTGAAAGAAATCCTTATTATAGAGACGACAAACCTTATATAGATAGTATAGTTTTTAAAATTGTACCTAATGAAAATGCGATGATAACATCTTTTCAAAGCAAGGAGGCGGATTTTACTTTTTTAAGTGACATAGACTGGGATAAATACAAAGAAATTTCAAATGTAAATATTTATAAATATGTTATTCAAGATTATGTACTTATAGCACCTAACTATCGAAATCCAGCTTTAAAAGATTCAAATGTTAGAAAAGCTATGTGTTATGGAATAGATACTGACAAAATTTTAAGAGATGTATATTTTGGCCATGGCCTAAAAACATGTATTCCAGTCCGTCCTGATTCATGGCTTTATAGCAATAAAATAGTATCTCATAATTATGATATAAAAGAAGCAAATAAAATATTGGAGGAAAGTGGTTGGAATTTAGTTAAGGGAATAAGGAGTAATGGAACTTATCAGCTCAAATTTGATTTGATAGTAAATGCAAATAATCCTTATTTAATTAAGGTTGCTCAAATTATAAAGAATAATTTAAAAGATGTAGGAATTGAAATAAATATTGTACCGAAAGATTGGGATAATTTACTAAGTACTGTGTATTCGGGTAATTTTGATTTAGTACTAATGGAGTGGAATTTAAGTTATAATCAAGATATGTCTGAAATGTTTATAACAAAAGGTAAAGACAACTTTATAGGTTATAGTAATTCTAAAGTTGATGAAATATATAGTAGAATTTTTTATGATTCAGAAGAGAATTCTTTAAAAACAGATTATCAAGCTTTGGAACAAGTTTTTTTAGAGGAACAACCCATAATTGGCCTTTTCTATATTGAAAGAGCAGTTATGGCATATGACAATGTAAAAGGTGTGGACCCTACTGGATTTAATGTTTTCGACAATATAGAAAAATGGTATATAAAAAAGTAGTATTAAAAAATAGGTATTGACACTGACCTAAAAAGATTATATAATTCATAGTGTGACGAAATTAAAAAAGCGTGCGGTGGTGGCGGAACTGGCAGACGCGTACGTTTGAGGGGCGTATGGGGTTTCCCGTGTGGGTTCAAGTCCCACCCTCCGCACCATAAAAGAGAAAGAGGCGTTGAGCCTTTTATTTTTTTGTCACACAAATTATTAATTTTTTATAAAATATATTAAAAAAAGATTAAAAAGTTTAAGAAAGATTTAATGTAAACATTGACTTTGACTGTAGTATATGATATGATAAAACAAAAGGACAAAGTATGCAATCTTGCCGAATCCGAAAGGTACGGAGGAACCGCTTTTGGGGGTTAATCTGTAGTTTTAAGCTACAGTAGGGATGCCTTCTGTCCCGCACCCGACAGCTAACTCCGGAGGCAATAAAGGAAGGAGATTTGCGGTGGATAGGCGACTGGGAAAAATGATTTTTGTAATTTCTGTGTTTGGTGCAACGCTGATTGGCAGTTCTTTTTTGAGCCCAGTGTTTGCGGAAGGATTGGGAATTGGAAAAATTACAGGTAATTATGTAAATGTGCGGACCCAAGGAAGTTTAGCAGGAAGTGTTATTACCCAGCTAAATTGGAATGACACAGTGACTGTATTAGATAAGCAAAACGGCTGGTATAAAATAAAGCTTTCAAATGGAAGAGAAGGATGGGTTTTTGGTAAATATTTATCTGTAAGAAGTTTTTCAAATGTTTCAAGAGGAGATACCGAAAATTTAAGTGTTGGTATAGTGACAGGTAATTATGTAAATGTGCGAAGTAAAGGAAGCTTATCAGGGAGTATCATAACCCAGCTTAACAAGAACACTACAGTGACTGTATTAGATAAGCAAAATGGGTGGTACAAGATAAAGCTTTCTGACGGAAGAGAAGGATGGATTTACGGACAGTACTTAGCGGTAAGGAGCACTTCAAATATCTCAAGAGGTGAAGTGGATAGGAGTTTAGTGGATAGATTAATAGATTATGCTAAGTCTTTTGTGGGGACTCCATATGTCTATGGTGGCTCAACTCCAAAAGGATTTGATTGTTCCGGTTTTGTTTATTACGTATTTAAAAATTTTGGTTTTGATTTGCCACGAACGGCGAAGGACCAATCTACTGTAGGAGAATATGTGAGTTACGGTGACCTTCAACCAGGCGATTTGGTATTTTTTAAAACATTGGGGAGTAGTGTGATAAACCATTCAGGAATATATATTGGCAATGGGGAGTTTATACAAAGCTCTTCAGGTAGAGGAAAGGTCATAATAAGTTCTTTAAATGAAGGTTATTATAAAGAACATTATGTTACAGCAAGAAGAATTATAAAATGACGATGATAAAAGAGTGCTCTAGAGAGTGCTCTTTTTTATATTGACTATTTTTATCCTTTAATATATTATATAATACTGTACATGCGATACAGCCTATTTTATGGAAGGAGATACCTTATGAAATATGTAAGAGAAGATGTAAGAAATATAGCCATTATTGCTCATGTTGATCATGGAAAAACTACTTTGGTTGATGCTATGCTTAAACAAAGCGGTATTTTTAGGGCAAATGAAAAAGTTGAGGAAAGGATTTTGGATTTTAACGATTTAGAAAGAGAAAGAGGCATAACAATTCTTGCCAAAAATACTGCTGTTAGATATAAAGATGTGAAAATAAATATAGTGGATACCCCAGGACATGCGGATTTTAGCGGTGAAGTAGAGCGAGTATTAAAAATGGTAGATGGGGTACTTTTGTTGGTAGATTCTTTTGAAGGACCTATGCCACAGACCCGTTTTGTATTAAGTAAAGCATTGGAACTGGATCTAAAACCTATAGTTGTCATAAATAAAATTGATAGGCCTGATGCAAGGCCTCAGGAGGTTATTGACGAAGTCTTAGATTTATTTATTGAATTAGGAGCAAATGATGACCAAATCGATTTTCCTGTGGTTTACACCTCTGCAAAAGAAGGTATAGCAAAATTAAGTTTAGAAGAAGAGTCTCATGACTTGAGACCTCTTTTTGATACGATTTTAGACTATATTCCTGCACCAATAGGAGATATTGAAGCACCATTACAACTTATAGTGACTACTCTAGATTATGATGATTACATTGGGAGAATTGCCATTGGAAAAGTAGTTAGAGGAAAAATAATTTCAGGGGAAGAAGCGGCTATATGTAAAAGAGATGGGTCAATACAAAAAGTTCACATAAATAATCTATATCAGTTTGAAGGACTAAAAAGAGTGCAAGTAGAAGAAGCAAGCTTGGGAGATATTGTGGCGGTTTCTGGCATAAGCGATATTGAGATTGGAGAGACCATTGCAGATAGAGATAACCCCGAGGCGGTAGACTTTGTTCGCATAGAAGAGCCAACAGTTTCTATGACTTTTAGTGTAAATACCAGTCCTTTTGCTGGAACTGAGGGTAAATACGTTACTTCAAGACATTTAAGAGAAAGGCTTTTTAAAGAGCTAGAGACAAACGTCGCATTGCGAGTTGAAGAAACAGATTCTACTGATTCTTTTAAGGTGTCTGGAAGAGGAGAGCTGCATCTTTCTATTTTAATTGAGACTATGAGACGGGAAGGGTATGAATTACAGGTTTCTAAGCCTACCGTGATTTTTAAAGAAATAAATGGAGTAAAAATGGAACCTATTGAACTTTTGACAATAGATATTCCTGAAGAATATATGGGAGTTGTGATGGAAAAATTAGGACCGAGAAAAGCTGAATTGATGGATATGCACACATTAAAGCCAGGAACTATAAGGCTTAAGTTTAAAATACCTACACGAGGCTTAATAGGGTATCGGTCTGAATTTTTAACAGATACAAAAGGAAATGGCATAATGACCTCTGTCTTTTATGATTATGCACCTTACAAAGGAGACATTCCTTCTCGTACGAGAGGCGCTCTTGTAGCTTTTGAGACGGGGGTTGCGACAACTTATGGCCTTTACAATGCTCAAGAGAGAGGGACACTTTTTATAGAGCCAGGTACAAAAGTGTATGAAGGGATGGTTGTGGGAGTTAATTCAAGAAGTGGAGATATTGATGTCAATGTATGTAAGAAAAAACATGTGACAAATTTAAGGTCTGCAACGGCGGATGAGGCTTTGAGGCTATCTCCTGTAAAAAAGATGTCCTTAGAAGAAGCATTAGAGTTTATAGATAATGATGAATTAGTGGAAGTTACTCCTCAAAGCATTAGAATACGAAAAAAGATTTTGGATTCTCAACAGAGGTATAAAAGTGCAAAATATAACAAATAAAGGAGCTTTATGGATCCTTCAGCTTGTTGACAAAGTAAAAATTTTTTAAAATAGGATATTTTGCATCGTCACTCCGATGTTCCAAAGCGACAAAACTAAGCTCGACCTTCGGGTTCCGGCAGGGTCCCGGGCACATTCGACCTCCTGTCTCAGGTGCCCGCCTCCGCCATCCTTGGCTTCGGCCCTGCCTCCGCCCTCGGTCTCGCTAAGTTTTGTTAACGCTTTGTCACAAGTCGTGCCTTATGCAAAATATCCTATTTCCGAAAGTTTGTATACAGTCTAAAGGAGCTTTATGGCTCCTTCTATTTATATAATTCATTTAAAATTTTGCTTATATAATTTATAGTTTCTTGGTAAGGGGGAATACCTTGATATTTTTCTACTGATTGAGGACCAGCATTATATGCAGCTAATGCTAATCTTATGTCATGGTAAGTGTCTAACAAATTTTTTAGGTATCTTACTCCTCCATCTATATTTTGAGAAGGGTCAAAAGGATTGGATACATTTAATTCCTTTGCAGTTGAAGGCATAAGCTGCATAAGTCCCATCGCTCCTGCAGAAGAAACTGCGAATGGATTAAAATTAGACTCTGCTTTGATGACCGCTCTGATGAGATTTGCATCTACATTATATTTTTGACTGGCCCGTTGTATTAAATCTTCAATTTGTTGTAAATTTGTATTTTTTGATGGCGCATTATTACTCACATTTCCTGAATTGTATTGTTGATTTTCTATAGCATTGTTTAAAACTTCAGCAAAAGGTTTATCAGTGTTAAATATTTTTATATTAGCAGGGAGTCTGCTTTGAATTTCGCGAAATTTATTTTCAATTATTTGATTTACAATATTTGTCAATTCAATCCCTCCTATAATATATAATTCGACAAAATTCTTCTAAAACCTCTTTTAAAAGTGCAAATTAGTAAAAAAGTCCTATTAAAATTTTTAAAGGATTTTTTAAGGAAGTATAGTATAATATAAGTGTAAAGATTTATGGTATAAAGATTTATGGTAAGGGTTGATAAAGAAATGAAAAACGAAAGAATGCTGGAAGTTTTAATTGTTGTATTAATAATTCCTCTAGTTTCTCTTTTAGCAGGTTATTTTATTTCAAAAGATATTGTAGAACCTAACATTTCAAAAACAAATGACAGTGATAATTTTGAAGAGATGGTTGTTAAAGGAATTGACTTGTTTGAAGTTGTTTTAGGTAGCTATTCAGATTTTGAGACTGCAAAGTATCAGGATGATTTAATGAAGATGAAGGGAGTTTATTCTTTTGTTAGTAAAGATTCTGACAAATATTTGTTAATAGGTGGAATATTTTTAGATAGAGAACAAGCTGCTTTATTTTCTTCTTCCTTAAAGTCTCAAGGTATTTCCAGTGAAGTATATGTAAAAAAAGGGCCTTCTATAAAAATTGCATATGACAAGAAATTAACATCAGAAATGGATGTTTTTACAAGCAAATTACAAGATTTTCAACAAATTTTTGATTATATGTCGGCTCTTTCTTATAAAGCTTCTAATGACAAATTAGAAAAACAAGAATTAGAAGAATTAAAGAGAAAAGTGGATAGTTTTAAAAATAGTAAGGAGGATTTTGAAAAAAAAGAAGTGACAATACTAATACAAAAGACGATAGAGATTGTCGATAAAATAACAAATGATATTAAAAAAATTGAAATATCGGCTGCTTTAGAAGATGGAAATACCTTTAGTTTATTGCAAGAAAGTTTATGGCAATCTTGTGAAGAATATAATACTTTTTTAAAAACAATTGTTATGCAAAACCAATAATGGGGTGTTAAGGTATGAAATTAAAAGAGGTAAAAGAAATTTTAAATGCAGAAGTTATGGTGGGAGAAGAAAAATTAGAAGAAGAAGTATTTACTGCTTGTGGTGCAGACTTGATGAGTGATGTTTTGGCATCTCGTGACGAAAAGGCTGTGCTTTTGACAGGGCTTACTAATGTCCAAGTTATAAGGACTGCAGAAGTAGTGGGAGATATTAAATGTATAGTGTTTGTAAGAGGTAAGACTCCGGGAGAGGAAATATTGGAACTTGCTAAAAAAGCAGGACTTGTGATAATGAAGACAAAATATCCTCTTTATATTGCCTGTGGCCTTTTGTATTCTAATGGGCTTACTTGTAGAAGTGGTGAATGAAATGGTACTTTATAGTTTAGATTTTGATGTTAAAGCGAGAGATTTTGATTCTGCAGGAGAGGTTTCCAGCAATTTAAGAGCTGTGTTAAAACAGCTTTCCTTAAATCCAAATGTTGTAAGGAGAAGTTGCATAGCTTGTTATGAAGCAGAGATGAATATAATAATTCATTCTTATGGAGGACATATAAAGATAGAAATTTTTGCCGACAAAATCCGTATAATCGCAGAGGATACGGGCCCAGGAATAGAAGATATTGAACTTGCCATGAAAGAAGGATATTCAACGGCGCCAGAGGAAATTAGGGAGATGGGATTTGGAGCAGGCATGGGACTTCCTAATATGAAGGAAAATTCTGATTTTATGGATATAAAAAGCAGTAAAAATGGGACAACTGTGGTAATGGAAATTTTATTTAAGTAGGTGATAAAATGTCATATTTTCACTCTGTTACATTAGATAAGGATAGATGTAGAGGGTGTACTAATTGCATAAAAAGATGTCCTACGGAGGCAATAAGGGTAAGAGATGGGAAAGCAAGGATTATAAATGAAAGGTGCATAGATTGTGGTGAATGTATACGTGTGTGCCCATATCATGCTAAATTGGCGGTAACTGATAGTTTGGATACGATGAAAAATTTTAAGTACAAGATTGCACTTCCTGCTCCTTCTTTATATGGACAATTTAGGGATTTAACTATTAATCAAATATTGAGTGCATTGCTGGATATAGGCTTTGATGAAGTTTTTGAAGTGGCATATGCTGCTGAAATTGTTTCTAAATTTACGCGGGAAGCATTGGCAAAAGGAAATTTAAAAAAGCCAGTTATATCTTCTGCTTGCCCCGCTGTTGTGCGATTTGTACAAATCAAATTTCCCTCTTTGATTGATAATTTATTGGATATATGTTCTCCTATGGATACTGCGGCAATATTAGCAAAAAAGGAAGCAATTAAAAAGACGGGACTGAAGCAAGAGGAAATAGGAGTTTTTTTCATTTCCCCCTGTGCTGCAAAAGTGACAAGTGTGAAAAATCCTATTGGTATAGAAAAATCCAAAATTGATGGGGTTTTTTCTATGAAAGAAATATATGGCCTAATCATTGAAAAAGCTAAGACTACTGTTGTCAGAGATTTAAGCAAAGCTTCTATGATAGGTGTTGGATGGGCAAACTCTGGTGGAGAAGCTTTTGGCACTTTTACAGAAAATAGTATTTATGTAGACGGGATACACAATGTTGGAGATGTCTTAGAAGAGATTGAATTAGGAAAATTGAACGATTTAGACTTTTTTGAAGGTCTTGCATGTATCGGTGGGTGTATTGGTGGACCTTTAGCTGTTGAAAATAATTTTGTGGCCAAAAATAGAATAAGAAAACTGACAGAAAAACTTCCTAAAAGAGAAGAGCCTTTGTTTGATGAGAAAGAGATTGATTTTGGAGAGGTGAAATGGAAAAAGAAAATAGAAAAAAGTGAAGTTATGAAGTTGGACAAAGACATTTCAAAAGCACTTGAAATGATGAAACAAATAGACACCCAATACAAAGCCTTACCAGGACTTGACTGTGGTTCTTGTGGTTCTCCTACTTGCAGGGCATTGGCGGAAGATATAGTGAAAGGGTATGCTACGGAATATGATTGCATTTTTATATTAAAAGACAAAATAAAAAATTTGTCTCAAGAATTAAATGACCTTGCGGGTAAAATTCCTCCAGTTTTAAGTGACGAAAAGGAGTGAAATTTATGAGGATAAAAGTAGAAGATCTTGTCAATAGCGGATTTAAATTAATTGCAGGGGACAACGGAATCAGCAAAGAAATTGAGGGGGTGTATATATGCGACCTTTTAAGTTGGGTTATGGCTCATGCAAAAGCAAAAAGCGCTTGGATAACAATTCAAACTCATATAAATATTGTAGCAGTGGCTTTGCTGGCAGAAATAAGTTGCATAATAATTCCCGAAAATGCGAAATTAGATGAGGAAGCCAAGAGGAAAGCCGATGAGGAGGGCATCCCTATATTAAGTTTTTCAGGAACTTCTTATGAAGCAGCAATAACTTTGTACGAGATGATGAAGTGATGCTTTACTATGATTTGCACATTCATACAGCGCTATCTCCTTGTGCTTCTGATGATATGACTCCTAACAATATTGTCAATATGGCTTCTATAAAAGGACTTGATGTAATAGCTATAACAGATCATAACAGTGCAAAAAATGTAAAAGCTGTGTATAATCTTGGATTAAAAAAAGGCTTAATAGTAGTTCCTGGTATAGAGGTACAGACAAGAGAAGAGGTTCACATACTTTGTTATTTTTATTCAGTAGATGAATGTATAAAATTTAGTGAAATTATTAACAAAAATTTGATAAAAATTAAAAACAAAAAAACAATCTTTGGGAATCAATTTGTAATGAATGAAGAAGATAACATAGCAGAGGAAATAGATTACTCATTGTTAGTTTCTTCTAATTTAAGTGTTAATGAAATTTTCGACTACATGGAGGGCAGGGGGGTAGCGGTCCCTGCCCATGTGGATCGATATTCCTATAGTATTATATCAAATCTTGGTTTTATTCCGAATATTAAAAATTTAATTACAATCGAGGTATCGAAAGCCATCAGAAAAGAAAATTTTTTACACTCATATCCCGAATATAAAAAATATAAAATTATAAGGTCTTCAGATGCTCATTATTTAGGAGATATTTCTGAAAGAGAAGAATTCTTACTGTGCGGGTCTGAATTAAAAAGTATTGTAGACTGGCTAAGAGGTTATTGATTTTTCCTATAATCCTACTAAATTAGTTGGACTTATTAGAAAATAAAAATTTTTTATAAAAAATTGTTAAAGTTTTAATAAAGTTATGATATAATATTGACAAAGAATGCACAAAAAATTTATATGAGATAAGCTATATGAAATTTTAATTTAGGTGATTGCAAAATGAGATAAATATTAGAGTAAAAAAGTTACATTACAAGGA
>NZ_JAFCAC010000062.1:18690-34246 GCF_018588165.1 Thermoanaerobacter sp. CM-CNRG TB177 | reverse complement strand
GGAATAATAGTGGGCATAAAAAGAAGATGGAATAAGTTCAGATAAATCAACAAAGGAATCAAAGAGTTTAATAAACTTGGGTTTATCTTCTTCAAAGAAGGATTGAACATCATCGTAAATATCGGAGAGAGAAAGTTGTTTAGCTTTGATTTTCATAGGATTTCCTCCATTTCTTTTTGGGATTTGGTTCTCTATATAAATTCGACGAAAGTGGAGGAATTCCTTTGAAAATATATAGCAGAATCCCTTAATCCATAAGGATTTTGGGATTCTGCAAAGACCTAAAAGTTTATAAATTTTAGGAGGGTGCTATGAGGCAAAATATCTATCTTTCAAATATAAGCTTGAATGAGGCAATAAATATTTTTCTTGAAAAAATAAAAGATTTTAAGCTTGGAAGAGAATATGTAAAAACTTATGGAGCAAATGGTAGAGTTACAGCAAAACCTATATTTGCTAAAATTTCATCACCTTTTTACAGCTGTTCTGCTGTTGACGGGATTGCAACAGTAGCAAAAAAGACATTTACTGCAACAGACAAAAATCCTGTAAGGCTTAAAGAAGGAGTTGATTATGTAGTTATTGATACAGGTGATCCTATTCCAGATGAATATGATTGCGTAATTATGGTTGAAGATTTAATTTGGGTATCTCAAGATGAGGTTGAGATAATAAAGCCTGCTATTCCATGGCAAAATATACGACAAATTGGTGAGGATATAGTAGAAGGACAACTTATACTTCCTCAAAGCCATAGAATAAGACCTGTTGATATTGGTGCTTTGATTGCAGGAGGAGTATTTGAAGTTGAAGTTTATAAAAAGCCTAAAGTTGCAATCATTCCAACAGGAACAGAGCTAGTAGAACCAGGGGAAGAACTTAAAGTTGGAGATATAATAGAATTTAACTCGAGAGTTTTTGCCGCGCAGGTTGAAGAATACGGCGGAATTCCAACAAGATTTGATATTGCAAAAGATGATTTTGAGAAATTGAAAGCTGCTGTTGATAAAGCTTCAAAGGAATACGACATTATCCTATTAAATGCTGGTTCATCTGCAGGACGTGAGGATTATTCTAAAAAGGTTATTGAAACCTTAGGTGAAGTCTATATTCATGGAATTGCTATAAAACCTGGAAAGCCAGTTATACTAGGAAAGGTAAACAATAAGCCTATTGTTGGAATACCAGGTTTTCCTGTTTCAGCTTATTTTATAATGGAAAACATAGTTAAGAAGCTTATCAACTTTGTTCAAGGATATGATATAAAGGATAAGAGATATATAGAAGCAACTCTTTCAAAAAGAATTATGTCATCTTCAAAATATCTTGAGTTTGTAAGAGTAAAACTTGGTTTTATAGACGGTAAATACATCGCGGCGCCAATTGAACGGGGAGCAGGTACTACAATGAGCCTTGTAAGGGCTGATGGGGTTTTGGAAATACCTGAGGAGCTTGAGGGTTATGAAAAAGGGACAAGGGTTAATGTAAACATATTAAAAAGCGAAGACGAGATTAAAAATACAATTCTTTGTATAGGAAGCCACGATTTGATACTTGATATTGCAGCAGATCTTCTTGCCAAAAGAGGAAAATTCACGCTATCTTCAGCCCATGTCGGAAGCATTGGGGGAATACTCTCATTGAAGGATAGGGAAACACATTTTGCAACAATTCACCTTCTTGATGTGGAAACGGGTGAGTATAATAAATCTTATGTGAAAAGATATATTCCAAACAGAAAAATTGCCCTTATAAAATTTGTAAAAAGAATTCAGGGGCTTATGGTTAAAAAAGGTAATCCACTAGAGATTAATTCTTTGGAGGATATTGTAAAAAAAGGTGCAAGGTTTGTGAACAGGCAAAAGGGATCTGGTACAAGGATTTTGCTTGATTATGAATTAAAAAGATTGGGTATAAATCCCAAAGACATCATAGGTTATGATAGGGAAGAATATACTCATATTTCGGTTGCAGCACAAATAGCTAAAGGAAATGCAGATGCTGGACTTGGGGTATTTTCTGCTGCTAAGATTATGGACCTTGATTTTATTCCGATAGCAAATGAAGAGTATGACATTGCAATTCCCGTTGAGTACTTAGAACTTGATGGGGTAAAGCAGTTTTTGGAGGTTATAAATTCAGAAGAATTTAAAAATGAGCTTGATAAGCTTGGAGGGTATGACTATAGCAATTTAGGAGAAATTATCATTATCGAGTAAAGGAGAATTTTTATGAGAGATAGGTTAGGAAGAAATGTTGATTATTTAAGAGTTTCTGTTACGGATAGATGTAACTTAAGGTGCATTTATTGTATGCCGGAGGAGGGAATACCCAAAAAAGATCATAATGAGATTCTAAGGAACGAAGAGATTTTAAAAATAATTAGGATTTCAGCAGAACTTGGCATTAAAAAGGTAAGGTTTACAGGAGGCGAGCCACTTGTAAGGAAGGGAATTGAGAACATAATTTATGAAACATCAAAAATAAAAGGCATTGAAGACATTGCACTTACAACTAATGGAACAAAACTTTATGAAATGGCAGATACTTTAAAAGAAGCAGGACTTAAAAGAGTTAACATAAGCCTTGATAGTCTTAAAAAAGATCGATACCGTATGATTACAAGGCTTGGGAATATTGATGATGTATTTAGGGCTATTGACAAAAGTTTATCTATTGGACTTGAACCTGTAAAAATTAATACGGTTGTAATAAAAGGTATAAATGACGATGAAATTTTTGATTTTGTGAAGCTTGCCGATGAAAACCCGCTTCACATCCGATTTATTGAAATAATGCCGATAGGTGAAGGAGCAAAATTCAAAGATAACTATATATCGTCGGATGATTTAATAAGTAGCATTCCCGGACTGACTCCGGTTGAAACAGAACCGGGTAACACTGCAAGGGTTTTTAAAAGAAAAGGAGCAAAGGGAACGGTTGGTTTTATTGCACCTTTGTCATGTAAATTTTGTTCAAGTTGTAATAGGATTAGACTTACTGCAGCTGGAACTATAAAACCTTGTCTGCATTCAAAATATGAAGTAGATATTAAAAGTTTTTTAAATGATGAAGACAAGATAAGAGCAATGCTGGAACATGCAATCTTAAGTAAGCCGGCAGGGCATAATCTTGAAAAGGAAATAAGCCAGAATCAAAAAATGATGTTTCAAATAGGAGGATAGTATATGAATTTAACACACATTAATGAAGAAGGTAGAGCAAGAATGGTCGATGTTAGCGATAAAGATGAGACAAAAAGGGAAGCTGTTGCAATAGGAAGCATTTATATGAAAAGTGAAACTTTAAGAAGAATACATGAAGGAACTATTAAAAAAGGAGATGTCCTAGCAGTTGCACAGGTTGCTGGTATTATGGCTGCGAAAAATACATCTCATATGATTCCAATGTGTCATCCTATCATGATAACCGGGTGTGATATTAGTTTTAGTTTGGATTTTGAAAATTCAAAGATTGACATTAAAGCGGTAGTTAAAACTGTTGGACAAACAGGGGTTGAGATGGAGGCATTGACTGCAGTTACGGTTGCAGCTCTTACGATTTATGATATGTGTAAAGCAATAGATAGAGACATGGTTATAAGCGAAATAATGCTTGTGAAAAAAAGTGGTGGAAAATCAGGCCTTTATGAAAGGGAGGTTTAATAATGGCAAAGGTGGTGTCAGTTAATATTAGCGAAAAGAAAGGAACTGTAAAAAAGCCTATAGAAAAGGGATATTTTAGAGAAAACCACGGGCTTGAAGGAGATGCTCATGCTGGAAGGGGACACAGGCAGGTCAGTCTTCTTGCAGAGGAGAGTATAGAAAAAATGAAAGCAAAAGGCATTTGGGATTTGGCTGCAGGAAAATTTGCAGAAAATATAACAACGGAAGGAATTGAACTTCACACTTTGCCGGTAGGGACAAAACTTAAAATAGGAGAAGAGGTTATTCTTGAAATATCTCAAATAGGGAAAAAATGTCACGAAGCTTGTGAGATCAGAAAGATTACAGGCGATTGTATAATGCCAAAAGAAGGTGTATTTGCAAGGGTGTTAAAAAGCGGGTTTATAAAGCCCGGAGATGAAATTATAGTTATAAATGGATAAAATTACTGTAACTCCGAGAGATAATTTTTGTCTTTTAAAAATTTTAAATTATATGTCAAGGAGATAAGCAGCAAATATGGCAGGTATGTATATAAAAGGAAGCTATTACTCTCAACAAAAATGATGAAGAAATTATGAAAAGTTTAAAGTGTTATAAATGAAAAGGAATGTTTGGTTATTGGCGATTTTTGCATTGTTAATGTTCCTTACCAATGGATGCGTTAATGCGGGCAAGAGTTCAAAAGAGACTCCAAAAATGAAAAGTGCAAGTTACACAGGACAAAAACTTTACATTTATGCACCAACATCACTTAAAAAACCTATGGATGAAGTTATTTTTAGCTTTGAAAAGAAAACAGGAGCTAAAGTAATACCAAATTATGGAGCTTCCGGTGAACTTTACTCTCAGATAAAAAGTGGACAGCCTTGCGATATTTATTTTTCTGCTGATTGGCTTTATGTTGATAAACTAAAAAGTGATGATATGCTAAAAACTTCTCAGAAATTCTTGGAAGATGTTGTAGTGCTTATAGTTTCAGAAAAAGGCAAGAACAAGGTTCAAAAAGTGGATGATTTGTTAAAACCGAATGTAGTAGTGGGAGTGGCTGATCCTAAAGCTCCTATCGGTGTTTATACCGAAACAGCACTTAAGAAAAATGAAATTGTGGGATAAATTAATTTTGTCGGGAAATCTTAAAGCTCGACCTGCAACTGTTAATCAGGTTGCGATGATGGTTAAAAATGTTGAGCTTGATGCCGGTTTTGTTTACTCAAGTGTAGCTAGCGTTAAGAACACTTTTGTAATTGCTTTTTTTGCTTCAATTTTAGCACCTTTTTGGCTTTGGGATTTGGATATTACCATCTTTTTTCTAAGAATTCTTTTATATATCGTTTTGCCAATCTTATAAATGATTTGCCTGTTGCTGTGCTCCATACAGTAGCCGGAGCTGCTCTGCTTTTGGCATTTGGACGCAATGTTTTGGGATTTATCAGCAATACTGGTCTTGCTTTCATGATGATTTCGGTTGTATTAGCTATGTTTTTTGTATCATATCTATTAGCTGCAAGAGCAATAGCAAGTGGAGCAGATCAAATAGAACCAGAACTAGTAGACGTAGCGCGCACCTTGTGGGATATACTCTTCAAAGTTTACTTGCGAATTATCCTTCCTCTTTTGAAAGAGGCTATATTTTCAGGACTAGTACTTACCTTTGCTCATTCTTTAAGTGAGTTTCCTGCTGTAATTATGTTTGGTGGAAATATTCCAGGTGTTACTCAAGTTTTAGCTTCTCATGTATTTACTAAAATTGAGGAGGGCGAACTTGATATGGCTGTGACAGCTAGCGCTTTTTGTGCCGTAATATCCCTAATACTTGTTGGATTGCTTAATTTAATAAAGAAGGAGGAGTATCAAAAATGCTTGAAATTATTGAGATGACTAAAAGTTTTAAAGAACGAAAAGTGCTAAAAGATGTGACATTCAAAATATCTTCTGAAATTAAAGTAATAATAGGATTGAATGGAAGTGGTAAATCTACATTGCTTAGAATCATAGCTGGAATAATAAAACCTGATAAAGGGCGAATAATTATTAACGGCTAAGATGTAACCATGCTGCCGCCCGAACACAGAAAGGTAGGATATGTGCCGCAGCGCACAGCCCTTTTTTTGGTCATCTGACAGTAAAAGATAATATCATATATCCATTGAAAAATGGACGAGGATCTAAGGAAACAGCAGAAAGAATGATTGAGATATTGGGGCTAAAAGACTATTTGTATTATAAGCCACGACAACTTAGTGGAGGGTATAAAATGCGAGTTTCGTTAGCTCGAGCTTTAGTATATGAGCCGCAAATTATGCTTCTGGACGAACCTTTTAGTGAAATTGATGCTGTGCAGCTAAAGAAAAGCTTTTACCTGAGTTTTATAGACTGCTGAAAAGCAGAAATATACCGTTACACATGATATCCATGAGGCAGGGTTAATAGGAGACAGCTTTGCAGTTGTGAATGATGGAGAGCTTATTCATATTGATTCAGCATCTAAAGCCTTTGAGCTTATAGAAGATAAGGTTTTTCAAAAATCATATTTTTCAGGACACGGCAAAAAATGATCTATATGAACATGAGAGAGGAGGCAGAAATATGGAAGGAATAGTTTTGTCGATAAATATAAGTGAAAAAAAGGGTGAGCCTAAAACACCTATATCAGAAGGTTTTTTTAGGAAGGATTTTGGGCTTGAAGGTGATGGACACGCAGGTGTAGATATATACCGGCAAGTAACATTTTTGGATATAGAGACTATTGAGGAAATGAAAGTTTTAGGAATAGAAGGTTTAAAACCTGGTATGATTGCCGAAAATATTACAACTAAAAACATAAAACTTTACCGATTTCCTATTGGTACAAAAATAAAAGTTGGAGAAGTGTTTTTGGAGATTACAATGATAGGGAAGAAATGCGAAAAGCCAGAAAATTGTTCATTGAAAATAGAAGTAGATAAATGTTTAGCAAAATCGCGTATAGTTTTTGCAAAAGTTATAGAAAGTGGAAAAATAAAAGTGGGCGATATAATTAAAGTGCTAGACTATAAAGATGAGTAGAATGGAAGATACTCAGATTAATGTAAAAAGTATACATTTCTCTAAGACTTTTAATTTTTAATATAGTTAAAAAAGGGTTCTTTGTCAAGAGTTGGGGCAGATATTTGTCCGTGTCAAGATTTTGTAGGTAAAAATTTTTTTAATTATAAATTGCAATATAGAGAATTGCAGAATGCCATTGACAGAGCCTATTACCTGGCAGAAGGCGAAATAATCACTGAAGATTATTTTCCCGAGAATATAGAGAGAAAAAATTGTGAGGAAGACATAAATGTGACTGCAGTACTTCCTTTTGATGTTATTGAGGAGAAGAATATAAAAGAAGCATTAAGGCTTGCAAAGGGCGACGTTGTCAAAGCGGCTAAGATGCTAAATTTAAGCAGAGCGACTATTTACAGAAAAATAAAGAAATACAAAGTAAATTTGAAAGAACTTTCATCTCTAGTTGAGACAAAATAGTTTAAGTCTCAAAATGAGACGCAATATATGTCTCATTTTGAGACTGTTACTTTTATGTCCCCTAGGATTATGGGGGTTTTTATTTTGGCATAAAACTTGCATAAATACTGAGTATGAGGCAAAAACTACTTAAGTAAAAATGGAGGTGATTTAAATGGTTATAAAAGGTGAGTATGTAAATATAAAAGGCAGTAAAATTCATTATTTAGAAATAGATAAAGAGAGTAGCAAAGATACAGTGATATTATTGCATGGCAAAAGATACAATGCTTATGATTGGATAAATTCAGGGATAGCTGAAAATTTATCTAATCAAGGATTTAAGGTGATATGCTTTGAGTTTCCCGGATATGGTTCTTCCGAAGAGTGCGATTTAGAAAAGGAAGAGGTTTTATTAGAATTTGTAAAAAAATTAAATATATCTTCTTTTCACCTTGTAGCTCCCTCTTTTAGTGGGGAGATATCTATAAAATTTGCTCTCAAATATGGCGATATGCTTAAAAGCTTGACAATTGTAGATAGCATAAATGTAGATAAATACAAAGAAAAATTAAATGAAATATATGTAAAAACATTGATTGTATGGGGGAAGAAAGATGAAATTGCACCCTATGAATTTGCGGAAATATTGAAAAATAATATTAAAAACAGTACATTGTTTGTGTTTGAAAATTTGGGACATACCTGCTATTTTGATGATGCAAAAAAGTTCTCTGAGGTGTTGATAAATTTTATAAGAGCATAAATTAAAGGGGCTGTCTTTAGGATGGCCTTTTTTTATGTTGACAAATACAAAATTTCGTGTATAATGTATACATGATACCCCTAAACAGAGGGGGAGTATTTTTAATGGAGGTAGAATTATGAGAGTAGCAAGAATCGATGAAAATATATGCGACAGGTCACCTTTTTGTCCAGCAGCAATGAGCTGCAGATTTAAGGCTTTTAAAGTTACGTTTGGAGGGTCATTTAGGATAAACATAAGCATCGATGAAGAAAAGTGCACAGGGTGTGGTGTTTGTACGAGATATTGTCCTCATGGAGCAATTGAGCTTGTTGAAAAAGAAAAAGCTTCATAAAAATAAGGCACAAACAAGTGCCTTATTTCAGACTGTAGACAAACTCTTTATGATATGTTGGCATTTTGCATAAGTGTAGCGACTTGATAGAGCAGTAACTAAACTTAGCGAGGCTGAGAGGCGAAAGCGGGGCCGAAGCCAAGGAAGGCGGAGGCGGGCACTAAGTCAAGGATGACGAATGTGCCCGGAACCCCGCTTGAGCCCGAGGACGAGCGCTAGTTTAGTCTGCGATATCACCGGAGCAAACGATGCAAAATGCCAACAAAAATAGAACTTTGTCAACAAACTGAGATAAGGCACACTTAAGTGCCTTATTTTACATTTGCCTTTTCTACTAATTTAATCCTATGCATTGTAGAAGGATGAGAATAAGAAAACCATTCTATAAAAGGCGGCGGAGCTACATCCAATAAACTTTTTTTAGCAAGGTCAATCTGAAGTTTTATTACAAGTTTTTTGTCGCGAAGGTACTCTACAGATAGTAAATCTGCTTGTTTTTCCATCTGCCTTGATATGTAATTTTGTATTGGACTTGTGTCAAAATTTATAAGTAGTATAAACAAATATATCATCGCTAAAACAGCAGGAGTCATTCTTTTACCATAAGGGAGAAATAGGCTTGAGTGAATTAAAATATTAAGAAAATAAAGGCCTATTACAAGTCCTACTATGCCTATTAACATACTTTTTAATACGTGATTTTCTTTCCAATGACCTGCTTCATGAGCTATAACTGCCTTTATTTCATCCTCTGGATAATTTTTTAATAATGTATCATACAATACAATCCTACTTGTCTTTCCAAATCCATAAAAGTAGGCATTGGCAAGAGTAGTCCTTTTACTTGCATCCATTTCTTGAATCTTATCTATTTTTATTCCCGCATTTTTTGATATTTCCTTTACCATGTTTATTATTTTTTGGTCTTTGATTGGGGTGAATTTATTAAATAAAGGTGCTATAAAAGTAGGATAGACGTAAATTTGCACAAACATAATTATCGTCAAAAAGACTGCAGCACTTACCCACCAGTTATTAGGCCATTTATTTAGAGCCACAAATAAGAGCAATACTCCCATTGACGAAAAAACAAAGTCTAAAGCCGCACTTTTAAAATAATCACTCCACCAAGAAGCCATTGTCTGTACAGAAAAACCCCATTCAACTTGAACAGAATGGCTTAAAAGGCTAAAGGGTAGAGATATTAACCTTAAAATTACCCATAAGGCAATGAAATATAAAAAGACATTCACATAGTATTTACCTGAAGCTAATTTTTCAGTATAATATGAAAGCTTGATAGCATTATTCCCAAATACAAACCATATCAAAAAAGCTGCTTTTGTCAAAAAAGAAGTTATGTAAATCAATCGATTTATTCTGTGATACTTTTGCGCTTTTGATATTTCTAAAGGAGAAAAATATTTGTAGACTTCACGAGGTATATTTCCTGGAAATAATGTATAATAAAGGTATAAAGCAGAAAATATTGTGGTAATTAATATAAGTGTCAGCCACAATTTATTGAATTTTATAAAAGACATAGTCTTCAATCCTTTCACAAAGTTTTACCTAACAATATTATATCTCATTAGAGGAAAAAATAGTTTTGCAAATAAAATTATTTGCTTTTTTGTATAAATACTTATATTATATATTTGTAAAATGTAGTAAAATGCGAGGGATATATATGAAAACACTTCTTGTAGGAATCAATGCAAAATATTATCACACCAATCTTGCTATAAGAAATATAAGAAAGTTTTGTCATCCTTATGATATAGAAATTTTTGAGACTACTATAAATGACAGTACAGATTTTATGCTAGAAAGTGTTGTAGAAAAGGAACCAGACGTAGTAGGTATATCTTGTTACATATGGAATATAGAAATAGCATTAAATTTGGCTGAAAATATAAAAAAAATACTTCCGAAAGTAATATTGGTTTTGGGGGGACCTGAGGCTTCTTATGATGTAGATAATCTTTTGTCAAAAGGCTTTATAGATTACATAGTTTTAGGGGAAGGGGAAATTGCTTTTAAAGAATTATTGGAAGCGTTAGAAGGAAAAAGGGATATAAAAGAAGTTGCAGGAATTAGCTATAAGGTTGATGGGCAAATAGTAATTCAACCACAAAAAGATTATGTCAACTTAAATGAAGTTCCCATATCTTATGAGGAAGAGGAAGATTTGAGCAATAAGCTTGTGTATTATGAGACCTCAAGAGGTTGTCCTTTTAAATGTGCTTATTGTCTTTCTTCTATTGACAATAAATTGAGATATGAAAGCCTTGAAAAAGTCGAAGGGGATTTGAAGTGGTTTGTAGATAAAAATGTGAAAATATTAAAACTTATTGATAGGTCTTTTAATTCAAATAGAAAGAGAGCAAGAGAGATTTTAAATATTATGAAAAAAATAGGTGGAGATACTGTATTTCACTGCGAAGTTAACCCTGAGCTTGTGGATAAAGAGTTTATAGAAGAATTAAAAGGGTTGGAAAAAAGAATACAGTTTGAAGTAGGAGTTCAGACTACAAATAAGAATAGCTTAAAAAAAATATCTCGTATTACTGCAGTTGAAAAAGCCTTGAGAGGAATAAAACTGCTTAGAGAAGCGGGAATAAAACTGCATGTAGATTTGATAGCGGGACTTCCTGAAGATAGTTTTGAAACTTTTAGTAAAGCTTTTGATGATGTGTATAATTTAAAACCTGATGAAATACAGTTGGGATTTTTAAAAGTATTAAAAGGTACTCCTTTAATGAGAAAAGTGGAGGAGTTTAAAATAGTTTATGATAATAAGCCCCCCTATGAGATCTTGTATACAAAGGATGTTAGTTATCAAGAGTTAGTCATTTTAAAAGGTATAGCATTCCTTTTGAACAAATACTATAATTCCGGAAAATTTAAAAAAACTCTTGAATATTTGGAGAATAAATTTGAAAGGCCATTTGACTTTTATCTTGAATTTTATAAGTACTGGAAGGAAAACGAGCTATTATATAAAAATCATTCATTAAAAGCCTTATACGATATTTTATATAAATTTTCTATTGAAACACTCGATGTTGATGAGGATTTAATAAAAGACGTTATAAAATTTGATTTTTTGTATTTTAATGCTGCCAAAGATTTACCTGATTGTGTAAAAGAAAAATATGAGAAAGGTCAAGAGATTTTTAAAAAGTATATTAAAGATGAAAATTGGTTAAAAGAAAATCTTCCACAAGCTGTTGGACTTTCCAGCCTTGAATTGTCAAAAAAAATAGTTTATGAATTTTTTAAACACGATGTGACAGCAGATTTTAAAAAAGAAAATTTAATAATAATTTTCCTTCATGGAAAAGAACAAACTTATTATGCAAAATTAATTTTGTGAATTTGTTTTTAAAGGTAAATGTGATAAAATTTGTATAGTAATTGAAAAATGAGGAGGCATATTTATGAAACCTTTAGTAATCGCCCATAGAGGAGATTCAAGAAATGCTCCAGAAAACACATTAGCATCTTTTAAAAGTGCTTTAGAAATGGGAGCTGACGGTATTGAATTGGACGTGCAGCTTACTAAAGATGGACAACTAGTAGTTATTCACGATGAAAGGGTAGACAGGACTACAGACGGAATTGGCTTTGTTAAAGATTTTACTTTAAAAGAGCTTAAGAGGTTAGATGCTGGCATAAAATTTGACAAGAAGTTTGCAGGTGAGAGAATACCAAGTCTTTATGAAGTTTTTGAACTCATTGGACATAAAAATTTTATTGTAAATATAGAGATAAAAAGTGGAATTGTACTTTATCCAGGAATTGAAGAAAAGCTTATCAAAGCGATAGAAGATTATGACTTTGAGGATAGAGTAGTTATTTCTTCTTTTAACCATTATAGCTTAAGGGATGTAAAGAGAATGGCACCGGAGCTTAAAATTGGGCTTCTTTATCAATGTGGGCTTGTAGAACCATGGCACATGGCAATACGAATGAAAGCGTATTCTCTGCATCCTTTTTATTTTAATATAATACCTGAATTAGTAGAGGGATGTAAAAAGAATAATATAAAATTATTTCCTTGGACTGTTGATAGGAAAGAAGACATGGAAATGATGATAAAAGCAGGTGTTGATGCGATTATCACTGACGACCCACAAACTTTGATAAATCTTTTAGAGAAGGGAGAATAATATGTCCTCGCGATTGAATTATTTGAAGATATTTAATTTAGGCCTTGGTTTTATGGTAATTTCCATGATTTGGGCAGCATATAATGCCTATATGCCCATTTTTCTTGGTAATTTTACAAAAAGCAATACTTTAATTGGGTTTGTAATGAGTTGGGACAACATTGCTAACCTTTTTATACTTCCATTTTTTGGAGCTTTAAGCGATAATACGCGAACAAGAATAGGCAGGCGAATGCCATATATACTTGTAAGCATGCCTCTTGCTGGCGTTTTATATGCTTTGCTTCCACTTCAGACAAAACTTTTATCGCTTCTCGTTATAGATTTGTTGTTTAATATTGTTGTAGCTACGTATAGGACTCCTATGGTAGCTTTAATGCCAGATATTGTAGAAGAAGAGCACAGAAGCAAAGCTAATGGAGTCATAAATTTTATGGGAGGATTAGGTTCATTAATAATATTTTTTATTGGATCTCAGCTTTATAAAATAAACAAAGCATATCCCTTCTTTTTGTCAGGGATTTTATCATTAATTATACCTATAGTTTTATTTTTAACAATTAAAGAACCTAAAATAGTTGTTAATGAGGAAAAAAAAGAAAAACAGAGTATTTTAAAGGCACTTGCTACTGTGGTAAAAGATCAAAATAAAGCACCCTTTTATACTCTCCTGTCAATTTTTATGACAATTGCAGGTTTTTCTGCAGTTGAAACTTTTTTCACAAGGTATTGCAAAATAGCTTTAAGGATAGACGAAAGTGTTTCTTCTTTTGCAATGGGTTTTTACGCTTTGGCATTTTTAGTTTTTGCTTTACCTGCTGGATTTATAGCTACAAAAATAGGAAAAAGAAAAACTATGATGATTGGAGCTTTTGGACAAGGAATTTTATTTTTAATATTTATGATAGTACGTGATTTTAGGACAATCCAAATTTTGATGCCTTTTGCTGGAATGTTTAATGCTTTATTTACAATAAATTCTTATCCTCTTGTAGTGAGCTATACTTCAGCTGAAAAAATAGGAACATATACAGGGCTTTATTATTTCTTTTCATCCCTGGCAGCAATAGTTACTCCTTCCTCTTTTGGAGCTATTATGGATTTTATAGGATTTAACAAGTTATTTTTAGCAGCGTCTATATGTTTATTTATATCTTTTGCTTTTCTATGGATAATTGGTGAAAAATATGAAAACACAATGTTGTGAAAATATAGCTTTTTTGTGGTATAATCTTAATTGAAAATAAAAATAAAAATTATAGGGTGATGAAATGAAAGAAAAGATAAAATTAATAAAGGGGAATATTGTGGATCAAGAAGTAGATGCTATTGTAAATGCTGCAAATTCTTCTTTATCTGGAGGTGGTGGAGTAGACGGAGCTATTCATAGAGCGGGTGGCCCTTCTATCGCTGAGGAGTGCAGAGTTATAAGAGAAAAACAAGGGGGTTGTCCTACAGGTCATGCGGTTATAACTGGAGCAGGTAATTTAAAGGCTAAATATGTGATTCACGCTGTAGGACCTATTTGGAGAGGTGGCAATCATAATGAAGATAATTTATTAGCAAGTGCTTACATAGAAAGCCTCAAATTGGCGGATGAATATAATGTAAAAACTATAGCTTTTCCTTCTATAAGCACAGGAGCTTATGGTTTTCCTATAGAAAGAGCGGCAAAAATAGCTTTAAGAGTAGTATCTGATTATCTTGAAGGTAGCGATATAAAAGAAGTGAGATTTATACTTTTTAGTGATAAAGACTATGAAGTGTATTCAAAAGCTTATGAGGAACTGACTTAAAGAGAGATAGACCCTCAATACGGGCCTATCTCTCGATTTATTTTACTATTTTTTCTGCCACAAGTAATATCATCAATACACCTACAGCTAGTCTATAATAAGCAAAAGGTTTTAAAGAATGCCTGGTAAGATAAGGTAAGAATTTATCGACGACAAATAAAGCTGTTAAGAATGACGTGATAAAGCCTACTGCCAGGGCTTGCCATTCCAATAAAGACATGGCGCTAAAGCCCTTCAAAAGAGAAAGAGTCGTTGCAGCAAACATTGTAGGTATTGCTAAAAAGAAGGAAAATTCCGCTGCAGCTTTAACTGACAATCCTGCGAGCATACCTCCCATTATAGTAGACGCCGACCGTGACATTCCTGGAAACAGGGACATAACTTGTGCTATACCTATTAACAAAGATTTTTTTGTATCTACTTTGTCCATGTTGTCAATTTTATATCTTTTTCCGAAAGTATCTTCTATGACTATCATCATTATTGCACCTGCGATGAGGGCAATTGCTACAGTGAAGGGCGAAAATAAATGCTCTTCAATGTATTTGTGAGTAAGTAGTCCTATGACAGCTGCTGGTATAAAGGCTATAAAGATTTTGAACCACAAATTAAATCCCCAACTTCCGGGTTTCAAATTTTTAAGAGAAGCAAATATTTTTTTTCTGTAGTAGAATACAACTGCCAAAATAGCACCCAACTGAATGACGATTTCAAACATGGTGGCGAAGTTGCCTGTAAAATGTATAAATTTTCCTACGATGATAAGATGTCCCGTGGAAGAAATAGGTAAAAATTCAGTTAATCCTTCTACTATTCCCATTATAAAAGCTTTGATTAATAGTTCCATTATCATACCCCTTTGTCTTAAATTTTGTAACCTCTATTATTTTATATGATTAATAAAGACTAATCAATCAAAAAAATGTAAATTTAAATTTATTTTTAATTTGCAAAATATGATATAATGTAATCAAGATATGCGAGGTGATTTGCATGGTGATGGAAGGGACTTTTTCGTTTATTGTTGCTATTTTAATATTAGTTTTTATTTTATGGCTTTTAGGTAAGTCTCTGAGATTGATGTTAAAGTTTGTACTAAATGCCTTAGTGGGTTTTGTGATGCTTTTATTTTTTAATTTTTTTGGTGTTCTATTTGGGGTTTACTTGCCTGTCAATATAATTACCTCTTTTATTACAGGAGTTTTTGGGATAGTTGGTATAGTAATTTTGTTAATTCTTAAATATTTATTCCATGTCATATAGGGTTAAGTTCCTTCTCAGGAACTTTCAGACTATAGACAAACTTTCGGAAATAGGATATTTTGCAATCGGTG
>NZ_JAFCAC010000062.1:0-18680 GCF_018588165.1 Thermoanaerobacter sp. CM-CNRG TB177 | reverse complement strand
AGTGACGATGCAAAATATCCTATTTAAAAAATTTTTTACTTTGTCAACAAACTGTTTTGTTTATTATTTTTTGTTTTGGGAATTATATTAGTGAATCTTACAATTGGAGGTATGTTATGGACATAAAAAAAGCTGTGCTTGACAACTTAAAAGGAAGAACAAAAGAGGAAATCAAAGGGTTTATACAGGAGGTTGTTGACAGCAAAGAGGAAAATGCAATACCAGGATTGGGGGTGATTTTTGAGGCGACGTGGGAAAAGTTGAGCAATGAGGAGAAAGACAGTATGATGAATTTGATAATGAGGGGAATATCTTAAAAGCCGAGGTTTAGTCCTCGGCTTTGTAATTATAATAAAAATATTGTCACAAAATATGCTGCTATAAGACCTGCTATTGCAGGTACCATGTTTTTTTTAGCGATTTTTTCGGCTTCTACGTCTATTACTGTAGAAACAGCTACGGTACTCCAAGGTATTATTGTACCACCTCCTGTCCATATTGCGGCTATCTGCCCTATAGAAGCTAAAATTGCCGGGTTTAGATTTAAAGTTGAAGAAATTGTTTTAGCAATAGCACCTATTAAAGGAAGGCCTGAGAATCCAGAACCAGATAAACCAGTCAGAACTCCTAATGAAAATTCTAATAAAGAAACAGTGTACTTATTTAATGGAATGTGCTGAGATAAATACATTCCTAAATCTACAAGATATCCTTTTGCATGAGGACTTATAACTTCCTTTGCCATGCTTGTTTCTCCAAGGAGAAAAAAAGCGCTGATGACTATAATTGGGGAAAAGGTTCTCATTCCAGTTATAAAACCTTCTCTTAAATATTCGCGGGTTTTGTCTAAAAAATTTTTTTGTACTATTGTAGAGGCAATTAAAACTATTATAGATGTTCCTCCTATCAAAGCAGTGGCCGCGTTAGAGTGAATTCTAAATAAGAGCATCAGAATTATATCCAAAATAAAAAGTACTACTGCGATTATTGAAACCACAAAACTACTAAAAGGAGGAGAAGGTTTGTCAATGCTATTAACATCTAAATGATTGTTTTGCTGTTGTATTTTACTTTGCTGCAATGTGCTAAAATAAAGTATAAGAATGCTTACAGTTGAGGCTGTAGCCCAAATAGGTAAGCTTGTCAATATCAATGTATGAATTGGTATACCTGCTGCCCTGGCTGTTATAGAGGGAGCTCCTTGTATGAAAAAGTCTCCCGATAATGCTACCCCAAAGCCAAAAATTGAAACAATAGAGGCAAGACTTATTTTGTTAATACCCGATTTTAAAGCGGGATTGATGAGGACTGTGCCGAGTAAGCCCACTGCAGGTGCAGGCCATATAAAAAATGATAAAAACATCGTTAAAAAGCCGATTATCCAAAAAGAAAAAGTAGGAGTTTTTAAATATTTTATAAATGGTTTAGTTATGATTATATCTGCGCCTATATCATCTAAAGCTTTTGACATAGATATTATAAGTGATATTATTACTATAATTTGCCATAGCCTTTTTCCTGACACAAAAATTGCAGTGTAGAGTATTTGAACGGCTTTTAAGATATTTCCAGTTGATAGAAATCCAATTAAAAATATTGCTAATATTATGGGTAGAATTATATCTTTTCTCATTAAAAGTAAAATCAATATAATTAAAATCATTATTAGATATGCTATGTGGGATGCAGTCAAGGTAACCATTTCAACACCTCTCAATATTTTTCATAGTTTTATGATAGCTATATTTTGAGTTTTTATACCTTTTATAAAGTGGTATAATTGTTATGAGGTGTTATAATGAACAAGATTGCAATGATTGCTTTATTAACTTTAAATGTATTTTCTTTTGTTTTAATGGGTATTGATAAATATAAAGCGATGCATAAACTTTGGAGAATAAGTGAAAAGACCTTTTTCTTTTTAGCACTATTTGGTGGTTCAATAGGCGTATGGATTGGCATGTGTTTTTTTAGACATAAGACGAG
Organism: Thermoanaerobacter sp. CM-CNRG TB177; assembly: GCF_018588165.1. Classification (NCBI taxonomy): domain Bacteria; kingdom Bacillati; phylum Bacillota; class Clostridia; order Thermoanaerobacterales; family Thermoanaerobacteraceae; genus Thermoanaerobacter; species Thermoanaerobacter sp. CM-CNRG TB177. Next base: position 16,694 of record NZ_JAFCAC010000062.1, on the reverse strand, counting down.
GCATAAATTATTTACAATAGGAATACCATTTATTATTTTTTGCCAAATTTTATTGTTTTCTTACATAAAAGTTTGGTAAAACAATGCATATAATAAAAACTTGCAAGAAAAACTATTTTTTTTATAAAAAATTATTTGCTATAATAGAGTTGAGAAATTAACAAATAGGAGGAATACCGATGAAAGCAATGACTATAAAACCAGGAGTAAGTAAAATTGGCGCAGTACATTGGGAAAGAAGATTATTCGACTCTTTAATACCCCTGCCAGATGGTACGAGTTATAATGCCTATTTGGTAGAAGGAAAGGATAAAATAGCCCTTTTAGATACTGTAGATCCGATGACTTCAGATGTTTTGATAGAACAGTTAAAGGATGTAGAAAAAATTGATTATATAATAGCACATCATGCCGAGCAAGACCATTCAGGATGTATTCCTTTAGTCCTTGAGAAATATAAAGAGGCTAAGGTGATATGTACCCCTAAAGCAAAAACTTATTTGATGGATTTACTTTTAATACCTGAAGACAAATTTATTACTGTAGAAGACGGTGAAACTTTAGATTTAGGAGGAAAGACGTTAAAATTCATACATGCCCCGTGGGTACATTGGCCAGAAACAATGTTTACTTACCTTGTAGAAGATAAAATCCTTTTTACGTGTGACTTTTTAGGTTCCCATCTTGCAACTTCTGAACTTTATGCAACAGATGAGTGCAAAGTGTATGAGGCAGCAAAAAGATACTATGCAGAAATAATGATGCCTTTTAGAAACTTTATAGAAAAGGACTTAGAAAAAATAAAAGATTTGGATATAGATATAATTGCTCCTAGTCATGGTCCTGTGTACAATAACCCTAAATTTATCTTAGATGCTTATAATGAATGGGTTTATGCAAAACCTAAAAATATAGTCGTAATACCTTATTCTACCATGCACGGCAGTGTGAAAAAAATGGTGGAATACCTACAGACTGTTCTTGTGGCAAAGGGCGTCATTGTAAAGCCTTTTGATTTGTCTGTTACAGATATAGGTGAATTGGCTATGGCATTAGTGGATGCTGCTACAATAGTTATAGGTACTCCAACAGTACTTACAGGTGCTCATCCAATGGTGGTTTATGCTACTTATTTGGCCAATGCTTTAAAGCCGAAGACAAAGTTTGTTTCAATTATAGGCTCTTATAATTGGGGTAGCAGGGCACAAGATCAGCTTTCTCAAATGATTACCAATTTAAAAGTAGAGGTTATTTCACCAGTTTTCATAAAAGGATTCCCAAAAGAAGAAGACTTTAAGGCTCTTGATAAGTTAGCTGAAGAAATAGTGAAAAAACATGAAGAGGCTGGAATTTTATAATTTAAAAGCACTCGTGATTAGTGCGAGTGCTTTTTTATGTCTTCTATCAAATTTTTTACATTTTCTTTGATTATATCTCTTATTTCACGAAATTTATTTAAAACTTCTTCTTCTGTGCCTGTTGCTCTTGCAGGGTCTTCTAAGTCCCAATGGAGGCTTTTTATTGAAGGAGGCAAAGCAGGACATTTATCTCTTGCATCACCACATAAAGTTATCACATAATCTGCTTTAAAAAGGATATTTTCATCCAATAAATCGGAAGTTTGATTGCTTATGTCAATTCCTATTTCCTTCATAACTTGTACAGCTTTTGGGTTTAAACCGTGAGCTTCTACACCACCACTATATACTTCAAAATCATCTTTTCCATAATATTTGCCAAAACCTTCTGCCATTTGACTTCTACAGGAATTGCCAGTGCATATAAAATATAAAATTTTTTTATTTTTTGACACGTAACATCCCCCTTTTTTGTTTATTCACAAATTATTATAGATGATTGTAGATTATAAAACAATCCGCTTTTTGTTAAGAATATGTTAAATTCTTTTGAGTAAAATAAAGTAGAGGTGATGTTTAATGTTGAATTATCCATACGGGCAAAATTCCATAGCGCCTGGTATAATTGTTACACCAGACAATGGAAATGCAAATTTAAAAGTACCAACAGATACATTTAGTATATATGTAAATGAAGAATATGTAGGAGATAAAATTCTTATTGCGCAAGGGGATTTAGGGAAAAATTCTGTAAAGGAGTACCTTATGAATCAAGGTTTTACGGATTTTAGCTATACAATTGATGGAAAAAATATTTATATAGACACATATGAAGAAAATGCTAAAAATATGATAAATTATTTAAAAGTGTATTTAAGAATAAGGTAAAAGGGACTAAAATGGGTCCCTTTTTAAATTTTGTTATATTGCAGATAAAAACAAGGAAAAATAATAGTGTAAAGGTATTAAGCAGGGTTTTTCCCTGCTTTTTAAATGAAAGCATGTGAATTTCGTCATTTAAAATTTTAAAATGTGTGATATAATTATATAACACCCTCAAGTAAAAAATATTATACAACAATAATTATTATTAAGGAGGATTTATATGAAGGTAGGTTTAATTGGATTAGGACGAATGGGATTTAATCTTGCTTTAAATATGAGAGACCATGGGCATGAGGTAGTGGTATATAACAGGTCACCTGAGAAAATAAAAGAGGCTGAAAAGGAAGGAATAAAAGGAGCTTATACAATTGAAGATTTAGTAAAAAACCTTGAAAGAAGAAGAATAATATGGCTTATGGTACCTGCAGGAGACCCTGTTGACGAAATGATAGAAAAATTAGTTCCCTTGCTTGAAGAACATGACATCATAATAGACGGCGGCAATTCCTACTATAAAGATACTTTAAGAAGGTATGAGATGCTTAAAGAAAAAGGAATTGATTTTGTAGATGTGGGCACAAGTGGAGGAATTGAAGGAGCAAGACATGGGGCTTGCACCATGATAGGAGCAGAAGATGAGGTCTTTAAATATATTGAACCTCTAATTAGGGATATAAGTGCGGAAAACGGTTATTTACATACAGGAAAAAACGGTTCAGGACATTTTGCAAAAATGGTTCATAACGGCATAGAATACGGAATGATGCAGGCTATAGGAGAAGGGTTTGAGGTTTTAGAGAAAAGTCAGTTTGATTTTGATTTAAAAGAAGTGGCCAGAGTTTGGAGTCATGGGTCAGTGATTCGCGGATGGCTTATGGAGCTTATGGAAAAAGCTTTTGAAAAAGACCCTAAATTGTCTGGGATAAAAGGAGTAATGCACTCTTCTGGAGAAGGACTCTGGACGGTAGAAGAAGCTTTAAACCTCAAAGTGCCAGTGCCTGTAATTGCACAGTCTTTATTTATGAGATATCGTTCAGAGCAAGAAGATACATTTGCAGGAAAGGTTGTAGCTGCTTTGAGAAATGAGTTTGGAGGACATGCGGTGGAAAAGAATTAATAGAGGTGGTTTTATGGTTAAAAATAATATATCTAATATAATGGTTATATTTGGCGGGACAGGGGATTTGACTCACAGAAAACTTATGCCTGCTTTGTACAATTTGAAATACCAAAAAATTCTTCCTGAAAATTTTGCTGTTGTATCCATAGGAAGAAGAGACAAAACAGAGGAACAATATAGGAAGGAAGTATTAGAGTCTGTTAAAAATTATTCGAGATTTGACATTGATGAAAAAGTTTGGCAAGATTTAAGTGAAAGGATATATTATAAGAGATTTGACTTTGTATATGATAATGGCTATATGGAATTAAGTTCTTTTTTAAAAGAACTTGATGAAAATTACAATACAAAGGGCAATAGGGTATACTATCTTGCAGTAGCTCCAGAATATTTCGGTATAATTGTTGAAAAACTCTATAGGCATGGTATGGTAAATAATGAGACTTCCTGGCAAAGGGTGGTCATAGAAAAACCTTTTGGAGAAGATTTGGAATCGGCACGGAAATTAAATAAAATGATAACTGATGTTTTCACGGAAAGGAATACCTATAGGATAGACCATTATCTGGGAAAAGAGATGCTTCAGAACATAATGGTAATTAGATTTGCTAATGTATTTTTTGAACCTGTGTGGAACAGAAGGTATATTGATAATGTTCAGATTTCTTCAAATGAAATAGTTGGAATAGAAAATCGCGGTGGGTATTATGAAAAAGCCGGGGCGTTACGGGATATGGTACAAAATCACATGATGCAACTTCTAACTTTAACGGCAATGGAACCGCCTGTAAATCTCGATACAGAATCTATAAGAGATGAGAAGGTAAAAGTTCTGAAGTCTTTGGAGATATTTACTCCAGAGGCTGTTGAGAAAAATGTTGTGAGAGGGCAGTATGCAGGATATAGACAAGAAGACAAAGTTTCCCCTACTTCTAATACAGAGACATTTGTAGCTTTGAAAGTGCATGTGGAAAATTTTCGCTGGGCAGGAGTACCTTTCTACATTCGCACAGGCAAAAGAATGCCGGAAAAGTCTACACAAATTGTAATACAGTTCAAACCGTTGCCAGGAATCTTGTATTTTAAAGAATATAAAAATTTATTGCCAAATTTATTAGTTATAAAAATTCAACCTGAGGAAGGTGTAAAGCTTCAATTTAATGCAAAAGTTCCTGGGGCAGGAGATATCACCATACAACCTGTAGATATGGATTTTTGTCAAAATTGCCAGATTTCAAATAATTCTCCAGAAGCTTATGAAAGACTTCTTTACGATGTCATGAGAGGAGATTCTACTTTATTTACGCGATGGGATGAGGTAGAATATTCTTGGAAGTTTGTAGATGCTATTGCTGAAGCATGGAAAGACAAAACGCCTGACTTTCCTAATTATCAGCCAGGGACCTGGGGACCTAAAGAAGCAAATGAGCTGTTACTAAGGGACAATAGAATGTGGTGGAATGTATAAAAGAAGGGGGTAAATTAAATGAAAATATACGATATTTCAATGGAAATTCACGAAAATATGACTGTTTACAAAAATAAAGAAGAGAAAAGGCCTAAACATACTATTACTGTTGATAGTGGCGATGTGAGAGAGTCCTGTATTAGCATGGACATGCATACAGGAGCGCATATTGATGCTCCTCTACACATGATTAGGGGAGGAGATACAGTAGAAAATATAGACCTCAATAAGGTTATAACTAAATGTAAAGTATTTGACTTTACAAATATATCTGATAAAATAACATCGGAAGACCTTGCAAGTAAAGACATTCAAAAAGGAGATTTTATAATATTTAAAACAAGAAATTCTTTTAGAGAGGATTTCGATTTTGAATTTGTCTATTTAGATAAAAGCGGTGCCCAGTTTTTAAAAGAAAAAGGTGTAATTGGTGTAGGTATTGATGCATTAGGAATTGAGAGAAATCAGCCAGAGCATGAAACTCACAAGATTCTTTTAGGAGCAGGTATAGTTATTCTTGAGGGACTACGGTTAAAAGATGTAGAAGAAGGAGAATATTTCTTATATGCTGCGCCTTTAAAAATTAGAGGTGCCGAAGCCTCCCCTACAAGAGCTGTTTTGATAAAGGAAGAGTAAAAAATCATGAAGTTAAAATGGTCTAAGGGCAAAAATTTTGTTTTTGGAAAAATCTCATATGATGAAGAAAATACAGATGAATATATAGAGCTTTTATTTGAAAAATTCGGCAAAGAATTTTTTGAAGAAGTATATTTAGAGTATCAAAAAGGTACGACTATTGACGTAGCTTTTAAAGAGGTGCTAATCAAGCATAATAAGCTAAAACCCTTAAATATAAAAAAATTGCAAATAAAAAAGCAATAAGTCAGATTTACTAGCTTATTGTTCTATTGCATTTTTATAGGGCTAAAGGTACAATATAGTTAAGAAAACTTTTACGTAAGGGGATTTTGTATGAGAGAATACAGTGTATTTGATATTATGGGGCCTGTGATGATTGGACCCAGCAGTTCTCATACAGCAGGGGCCGCAAGGCTTGCGAAAATTGCTCGAGAAATTGTGGAAGAGGATATATCAGAAGTGGAATTTGTATTGTATGAATCTTTTGCCCGTACATATAGGGGACATGGTACGGATAAGGCTCTTGTGGCAGGGATATTAGGTTTTGACCCAGATGATGAGAAACTGCCTCATTCTTTTGAAATAGCAAGACAGCAAGGGATAAAGTTTAAATTTACTGAAAGTGACGAAGAATCACCACATCCCAATACTGTAAGAATGATAATAACAGGTAAAAGTGGACAGAAAAACAGCATTTTAGGATGTTCTATTGGTGGAGGAAATGTACTTTTAAAAGAGATAAATGGCATAGAGGTAGAGTTTACTGGTGAATATGAAACATTGATTACAAATCACATAGATAGACCAGGAATAGTAGCAAATGTCACTAAAATTTTTGCAGATTATAAAATAAATATAGCTTTTATGAGAGTGTACAGGCATTCAAAAGGTGATAAAGCTATTATGGTCATAGAATCAGACCAAAAAATACCTGATGCTGCAAAAGAAACGATAAAAAACATTGATGGAATTTTAAATGCCATAATAATAAATCCTATGTAATGGAGGTATAAAATGTATCAATTTAATCATGGTTATGAACTATTAGAACTTACAAAAAAATTTAACTTACCAATATCGCAAATTGTGGTGCTAGCGGAGCAAGAAAAGACAGGAGAAGGCCTTGATACAATTTTTCAAAAGATGAGAAATAACCTCAAAGTAATGAAAGAAGCTATTAATAAAGGTTTAAATGAAGATTTAAAATCAGTAAGTGGTTTATCAGGTGGAGATGCAAAAAAACTATATGAAAGAATAATCATTGGCAATACTCTTTCTTGTGAAACAATGGCAAAAGCTGCTGCTTCTGCTCTTGCAGTGACAGAAGTAAATGCTTCTATGGGTAAAATTGTTGCTGCTCCTACTGCAGGTTCCAGTGGAGTTATTCCGGGAGCTCTTATTACAGTGGCGAGAAAATTTGGCAAAAGTGATGATGATATGACAAGAGCTCTTTTCACTGCTACCGGCATAGGTATTATAATAGCTAAAAATGCTACTTTATCTGGAGCTGAGGGGGGATGTCAAGCAGAAGTAGGTTCTGCTTCAGCGATGGCTGCAGCAGCTTTAGTAGAACTTATGGAGGGAACACCGGAGCAGTGTTTGACGGCAGCTTCTTTTGCTATAATGAATTTGCTAGGGCTTGTATGCGACCCAGTTGCAGGGTTGGTAGAAATCCCTTGTGAAAAGAGAAATGCCCTTGGGGCGCTTAATGCTATGATATGCGCTGATTTTGCAATAGCAGGAATGGACAGTGTCATACCCTTTGACGAAGTGGTAGAAGCTTTGTATAAAGTAGGAAAAGCCATACCTTACGCTTTAAGGGAAACTGCAGAAGGGGGACTTGCAAAGACTCCTACAGGGATAAGGCTTAAAAAAGAGATATTTGAAAAAGTTGAACGGGGGGATTAAAGTGGAGGTTTTAAAAGATAGAAGCGAAATTGAAGATAAGTATAAATGGCGACTTGAGGATATATATGAAAATGAGAATTTGTGGGAAGAAGACTATAACAAGACTAAAGAGCTTTTAAAAGAAATTGTAAAGTTTAAAGGCAAAATTAACACTTCAAGAAATTTATTAGAGGTACTAAAACTTAATGACCAAATTGGGATGACAGCCAGCAAAATTTTTGCCTATGCCCGTATGAGAAGAGACGAAGATAATACTAATCCCAAATATCAAGCTTTGACTGACAAGGCCATGAGACTCAATGTTGAAGTTATGAGTGCTACTTCTTTTATAGCTCCAGAGATTTTATCCATTGATACACAAAAATTAATGGAAATGATAGAAGGATTAGAAGAATTAAAGATTTATAAGCAATATCTTGAAGATTTAATTAGGTTTAAACCTCATGTACTTTCACCGGAAGAAGAAAAAATATTAGCAGAAGCAAAAACATTGGCAGAGTCTGTTTCAAATATATACACCATGTTGAATAATGCTGACATGAGATTTCCTATTATTAAAGATGAAGAAGGCAAAGAAGTAGAAGTAACTCATGGCAATTTTGTACGCTTCATGCAGAGTAAAGACAGAAACGTCAGAAAAGCCGCATTTAACGCCATGTATGACACATACAAAAAATTTATAAATACTTTTGCTTCTACAATGGCAGGAAATGTAAAGAAAGATATTTTCTACGTGAAGACACGGAAATATAATTCTTCATTGGAAGCCTCACTATTTGAAGATAATGTAAGTTTAGAGGTTTATAACAATCTTATAGAGACAGTACATAGTAGACTTGATGTATTACATAGATATGTGAGGCTTAAAAAGAAGCTTTTAGGTTTAGACGAACTTCACATGTATGACTTGTATGTACCTTTGATACAGGAATATGATAAGAAATTTACGTATGAAGAGGCAATAGAGCTGGTACTCGAAGGGCTAAAGCCGCTGGGAGATGAGTACATAAATTTACTCAAACAAGGGTTTAATTCCCGTTGGGTAGATGTTTATGAAAACCGAGGTAAAACTTCTGGAGCTTATTCATGGGGAACTTATGGCACCCATCCTTATGTACTTTTAAACTATCAGGGCAAATTAAATGATGTATTTACAATTGCCCATGAAATGGGACATTCTTTGCATACGTATTATTCAAATGCGACACAACCATATGTGTATGCAGGATATAAGATTTTTGTGGCAGAAGTAGCTTCTACTTGTAATGAGGCTCTACTGATGGATTATCTTTTAAAAAATTCAAAAGACGAAAAAGAAAGACTTTATCTTTTAAATCACTTTTTTGAGGAATTCAGAGGAACAGTCTATAGGCAGGTTATGTTTGCTGAGTTTGAAAAACTCATACACGAAATGGCAGAAAGAGGAGAACCTCTTACAGCGGAAGTGTTAAACAAAAAATATTATGAATTAAATAAGCTCTACTATGGAGATGACATAGTAGTAGATGAAGGAATAAGCTATGAGTGGGCGAGAATCCCACATTTTTATAGAAATTTCTATGTCTATAAATATGCTACTGGATTTTCTGCGGCAATAGCTATTTCTCAGATGATACTAAATGAGGGGGAAAAAGCTGTAGAAAGATACAAGGAGTTTTTAAAGAGCGGAAGCTCTGATTATCCCTTAAACCTTTTAAAGAATGCAGGAGTAGATTTAACTACTCCAAAACCAGTAAACGAAGCTTTGGATGTTTTTGAAAAATTGCTTGATGAGTTTGAAAAAATACTATAATGAATCAAGAGGGCAGTAAAAGAGACTGTCCTTTTTTCCAAACAAAAGTTCAAACGCTGGGGACGGTTCCCTCCGTCCGATTTCAACTTAAAATTCAGACAAAAGGAACCGTCCCCTTTGTCTGAAAATAAAAAAGTGTGAGGTGTGAACTTTGGATTTTATAACAGTTGATTTGAAAGAAAGGTCTTATCCTATATATTTTGCCTATGATTCTTTTGATAAATTAGGAGAAATAGTAAAGAAACATGTAAGAAGTAGTAAAACATTTATAATAACTGATTCTAATGTTTATCCTTTGTATTTTGAAAAACTCAATGAAAGTCTTAAAAAAAGTCGTTTTGATGTGTCATATGAAGTTATTCCTGCAGGGGAAACAAGTAAAACAATGGAAATGGCACAAAGGCTTCTTGAAAAAGCTTATGACTATGGACTTTTAAGAGACAGTTCAGTTATAGCTCTTGGAGGAGGCGTTGTAGGAGACATAGCTGGATTTGTCGCAGCAACTTACATGAGGGGAATAGACTTTGTGCAAATTCCTACGACTTTGTTGGCGCAGGTTGATAGCAGTGTAGGGGGCAAAGTAGCAGTTAATCTAAAAAAAGGCAAAAACATAATAGGAGCTTTTCATCAACCTAAAATGGTATATATAGACACTGCCGTTTTAAATACGTTAAATAAAAGAGAAATACTTGGTGGATTAGCTGAAATAATCAAATATGGTATTATATGGGATTTCAGTTTATTTGAGTATATTGAAAGCAACATTTATGAAATTTTAGATTTAAAAGAAGATAAATTAAGGCATATAATCAAAAAATCTTGCGAAATAAAAGGGAAAATCGTATCTCTTGATGAAAAAGAAGAAAACCTGCGTTCAATATTAAATTTTGGCCACACAATAGGACATGCCATTGAAGCTTTAACAGGTTATGAGAGGTATATTCACGGTGAAGCTGTTGCTATAGGTATGGTATACGCTTGTAAACTTGCATTAAATTTAGGGTATATTGATGAAAAATATTTTGAAAGAATTTTTTCTTTAATACAAAGAACAGGATTACCTACAGATTATGAGGATTTGCCCAAAGAAAACATCGTAGAGGCTATAAAACTTGATAAAAAGAGTAGAGAAGCGAAAATAAATTTTGTTCTTCCTCGTGGTTTAGGAAAAGTTGAAGTTATGACTGTTAAAGAGGAAGAAATTTTAAAAGTTTTAAAATAAGCGGGTAACCGCTTTTTTCTTTATCTTTTTTAGACTTTATGAAAAATTTACTTGACTTTACTTATGCAAAGTATTAAAATATCACCAATATTATAAATTGCAAGGGGGTGTTGGATGAAAATTGGTTATTTAGGGCCTAAAGGAACATTTTCTGAAGAAGCTGTTATAAAATACACACAAGGTGTTGAAAATTGTGAAGTTGTAGAGTTTAACACCATTCCGGAAGTCATAAATTGTATAAGCAATAGCTTATGCGAAGAGGCAGTAATTCCTATTGAAAACTCTATTGAAGGTTCTGTAAATATTGCCGTAGATATGCTGATAAATGACGCAAATGGGATAATGATAAAAGGAGAGGTGATAATACCTATTTCCCATTGCTTGATTTCGGATGCTCCAGTTGAATTTAAAGATGTACATTGTATACTTTCTCATCAGCAGGCAATTGCTCAGTGCAGGGAATATATATCTAAAAAATTTCCCAATGCGGAAATAAAAGCTACAGACAGTACTGCCCAAGCAGTCTTAGGTGTCAAATCTAAACCTGGAGTAGTGGCAATAGGTCCTGAAAGAGCAGCTGTTATTTACGGTATGAGAATAATTGATAGGGACATACAAGACGTAAAAGAAAATTTTACAAGGTTTTTGGTCCTTTCTCAAAAGGACGGGGTTGTCACAGGAAAAGACAAGACATCAATAGTATTTTCTGTCCCAAATGTTCCAGGCAGTTTATATAACGCTTTAGGGGTTTTGGCCAACAAAAAAATCAATATGACAAAAATAGAATCTCGACCTTCAAGGAAAAAACTTGGGGAATATGTTTTTTGGGTGGACATTGAGGGGCATAGAGAAGATGAAATAGTAAAGAGTGCCTTAGAAGAGTTAAAAAGTAGAACGGATTTTTTAAAAGTGTTAGGTTCATATCCTAAATTTAAGTAGAACGGTAGAATGGAGGAATTGGAAATGGTAATTGTTATGAATATTGATGCTACTGATAAGCAAATCTCTGATATTACAAATCTTTTAACATCTCTCGGTTTAGGTTACCACATTTCAAAAGGTGAGGAAAAGATAGTCATAGGTGTCATTGGAGATAAGAAAAAATTGGAAGGTAAGGCTATTGAAATGATGGAAGGTGTTGAAAAAGTTATTCCTATTGTAGAACCTTACAAACTGGCCAGCAGAATTTTTAAACCAGAGCCCACCATTGTGGAAGTAGAAGGGGTAAAAATAGGTGGAAGCAACATAGTTATAATGGCAGGACCTTGTGCAGTAGAAAGCAGAGAGCAACTCTTTGAAAGTGCTATGGCGGTTAAAAAAGCAGGAGCTCAATTTTTAAGAGGAGGGGCATTTAAACCGAGAACATCTCCTTATTCCTTCCAAGGGCTTGAAGAAGAAGGCTTAAAAATGCTTCAGGAAGCAAAGCAGCTTACCGGACTCAAGATTGTGACAGAAGTCATGGATGTTCATTCAGTTGAACTGGTGGCGCAATATGCTGATGTTCTTCAGATAGGTGCGAGAAATATGCAGAATTTCTCATTACTTAAAGCAGTAGGTAAAATAAATAAGCCTGTGTTATTGAAGAGAGGGCTTGCTGCAACATTAGGAGAATGGCTAAGTGCTGCTGAGTATATTCTAAATGAAGGCAATAAGGACGTTATCCTTTGTGAAAGAGGAATAAGGACTTTTGAAACTTATACGCGAAATACCTTAGATTTAAGTGCAGTTCCAGCCATAAAAAAATTAAGCCACTTACCTATAGTTGTTGACCCTAGTCATGGCACTGGTAAATGGGACCTTGTAGCTCCTATGGCTAAAGCTGCTATAGCAGCAGGAGCTGATGGTCTCATTATTGAGGTACATCCCGATCCCAAAAATGCTTTATCTGATGGGGCTCAATCTCTTACTCCTGAAAATTTTGAGACTTTGTGTGAGGATATAAAGGTTATTGCTAAAGCGGTAGGACGGGATTTTTCATGATAAGAAAAGCGGTTATTATAGGATTGGGTCTTATAGGAGGGTCATTGGCAAAAGCACTAAAAAAATATACAGATATAAATATTATTGCTGTTGATATAAACAGAGACAATTTACGCAAAGCGTTGGAAGAGGGAGTAATTTCTTATGGTATGACACACCTTGATTTTCAAGTAGATACTGATGTAGTTTTTATATGCACACCTGTTGGAAAAGTTGTTGAAAGCGTAAAAAATATAATTCCTTATTTAAAAAGAGGCTGCATTGTAACGGACGTTGGAAGTACAAAAAAAGTCATAATGGAAGAGGTGCAAAAATTTTTACCCGATGAAATTTTTTTCATCGGGGGTCATCCTATGGCTGGCACAGAGAAAGCAGGTTATGATAACGCTGATGCAGATTTATTTGTCAATTCAAATTATTTGTTGACACCTTCTGATATTGTAAAGGAAGATATTTTGGAATTATTTATAGATGAAGTGATAATAAAAATAGGTGCGAAACCGGTAATTATGGATTATAATAAACACGATGCCATTGTAGGAGTTATAAGCCATGTACCTCATATAATTTCTGCTATACTTACAAATTTTGCTTATCATAAATGCAGTGAAGCTTTTAAATACGCAGCTGGTGGATTTAAAGATACTACGCGAATTGCCTTGTCTCAGACTGAAATATGGAAAGACATAATTTGCACAAACAAAGAAATTATTTTGGACTTACTAAAAAATTACAAGGAAGTCCTAAGTGACTTTATTTGTTATTTAGAAAATGATGATATTGACAGTATACAAAAATTTCTTGAAGATGCAAGAAAATATCGAAACACTATAACTTGAGGTGTTGTTATGGATATTGAAGTTAAAAAGAAAAAATTTTTAAAAGGTGTTATCTCTGTTCCAGGGGACAAGTCAATATCTCACAGAGCTGTAATGATTGGGTCAATTGCAGAGGGAATTACAGAGATTGAAAATTTTCTTTTAGGAGAAGATTGTATATCTACTATTAATTGTATGAGGAATTTAGGAGTTGATGTTGAATTAAAAGGAACAAACGTTAAAGTTTATGGAAAGGGGCTTTATTTAAATAAAAGCGAAAAAATTCTTGATGTAGGAAATTCGGGTACTACCATTAGGCTTTTGATGGGTATTCTTTCTGGTCAAAAATTTGAGACTACCGTTACAGGTGATGATTCTATAAAGAGACGCCCTATGGGAAGAGTGATAACTCCTCTTAGTATGATGGGAGCGAAGATAGTCGCGAAAGAAGGAAATTTTGCACCTCTTACGGTTTTTGGAAACAAACTTAAAGGCATATATTACAAAATGCCAATTGCCAGTGCACAGGTTAAGTCCAGCATAATGCTGGCAAGCCTTTACGCTGATGATAAAACGACTATTGAAGAGCCCTACCCTTCAAGGAATCACACGGAACTCATGTTTAGTTCTTTTGGTGCTAAAGTGGATGTAAATGGAACAAAAATAACCTGTTACCCTGGCTACAAATTACATGGGCAAAGAGTTATTGTACCAGGGGATATATCGTCAGCAGCATATTTTATTGTTGCTGCAACTCTCGTTCCGAATTCGGAGGTTACTATAAAAAATGTAAATGTAAATCTTACAAGAACTGGTATTATCGATGTGATAAAAGAGATGGGAGGAGACATTGTCTTAACAAATGAAAGAACTATAAACAATGAAAAAGTAGCGGATATAACAGTTAGGACTTCAAGGCTAAAAGGAATTGAAATTGGAGGAAGTCTTATTCCAAGGCTTATTGATGAAATTCCAGTAATAGCAGTTGCAGCAGTTTTCGCAGAAGGGAAAACAGTGATAAAAGATGCCGAGGAGTTAAAAGTAAAAGAAAGCAATAGAATAAATACAATCACTTCAGAATTAAAGAAAATGGGAGCAAAAATTTTTGAAACAGAAGATGGGATGATTATAGAAGGGACGGGTTTTTTAAGAGGAAATACAGTGGAAAGTTACAACGACCACAGGATTGCTATGTCTTTATGGGTTGCTGGACTTATAGCAGAAGGAGAAACTAAGATAAAAAATGCTGAATGTGTAAATATTTCGTATCCAGATTTTTATAAAACCTTCGATATATTATAAAAATAGGATAATGTTATTTTTTATCAAAATTTGATCTTGAATTCCTATATATTGTATGTTATTATACTAGTACAACAATATATAGGAGTGATTGAAATGAAAAACGGAGTAGCAGAAAATAAAACACAGTTGAAAGAAAATAAAGCTGATCAAAATAATGTAAATGTGTTTACATGTCCGGATTGCGGCGCTAAATTGGTTCATGAAGGAGGTTGTGTTTTTTGTCCTTTCTGTGGATATAGTGAATGCCAGTAAGTACCTGTCTTTCCACCAGTTTAATATAGACACAAATTAAATATCCGGCTATAATTTAGTTAAAAATATGCCGAATCCCCGATAAGGGGTACGGGGGAATTAAATTGGGGTGAATCCACTTTGTGGTAGGGTGGCCCTCACCCGAACCCGTCAACTAACCTCGGAGGCGAAAGGGGGAAACAGCATGTTTAATCTTTACATCAAGGTCAAACCTCTCATCGCATCAATTATAGCCGGATTGTTTATTTTTCAATCAGTATTTGCCGCAACTTATACAGTTAAACCTGGTGACACTCTATGGGGCATAAGTCAAAGATACGGAACTACATATACTAAGCTGATGGCTTTAAATGGTCTTCGAAGTATAATAATATACCCAGGACAAGTTTTGCAAGTGCCAGGTAGCGATAACACATATGTTGTTCAAAAAGGTGACAGCTTGTATTTAATTGCTAAAAAATACGGCATTACTGTTGATATGCTCAAATCTGCGAATGGATATAAAAGCGACATAATATATCCTGGACAAGTCTTTATTATACCCAGTGCTACTTCTTCTAGGACATATCAGGATGTCAGTAGAGGTTCTATTGAAAGGGGTGTAATACCATACACAAAAGAGGAATTTGACCTCCTTGCGCGCCTTGTTACAGCAGAAGCAGACGGTGAACCTTATAAGGCTAAAGTAGCAGTTGCGGCCGTAGTAATAAACAGAGTTAAAAGTGGTATTTTCCCTAATACTATAAAAGACGTGATATATCAAGTCGATGCATACGGAAATTACCAATTTACTCCTGTGTTGAATGGATGGATAAATAGATCTGCTTCAGCTGATGCTATAAGTGCAGCAAGAGATGCGTTAAGCGGTGTTGACCCAACAGACGGAGCCTTGTATTATTTTGACCAAAGTTCTACTAATGCGTGGTTGTGGTCACTTCCTATAGCGGCAAGAATAGGTAATATGGTTTTCTGTTACGGCAGGTAAAACTTCCGATGAGAGGGCCAAAAACGGGTACAATTTAAGTACCCGTTTTTGGCTTAGAAAAACAATTTATACAAAGTAGAAAGGCCAAAGGCGATGAATATGAAAGAAGATAGATATTTTAAGTATTGAGATGGAATTTTTTTATTGAAATAGATACCTACAATTATTCCTAATATATCTGCTAAAAATATCCCAAGCGTAGTACCTATTAATATGTACAGAGGACTGTTATATGATGCAGTCAAAGCTATAGCAGCCAATTGTGTTTTGTCTCCAAATTCTGATAGTACATATGTACTTATAATAGTTGCAACAGGATCGTATTTTGAATTTTTTATTTTTTCCTGTTTTGTTTCTCCCTCTATTAAAGTTGAAATTCCAAAAAACAAAAATAATAAAGCAGCTGAAAATTTTATATAAAAAATGGGAATATATTCGGTGATATACGAACCAAATATCACAGCAATACCATTGTTTATTAAGGCTGCGATAAATATACTTATAAGAACAGTCCTTACTTTAAAAAGAGTAGCAAAAGTCATTGACATGAGCTGTGACTTATCTCCCATCTCAGAAGTAAAGATAAGGACAAATGATGTGACAAGTGCCTCCATTTTATATTGCCTCCCCAATTATTATATTTCCTCTATAAATAAATTAAGACCTTTACATAATATGTAAAACATATTATGTAAAGGTCTCGTTCTTTAAGGTAAAGCCAGGGTTTCCCGATATGTTGACTTTACCACATATAAGCTATGCGAACTACTCCCCTCTACTCAATATATTGTAAAAAATTTATCATAAAATGTCAATAGGAGCAATACAAACAAGAATAATGTCACATCATTTAGTTTATTTTTTTAACATTTTTACTATTTCTGTATATTCGTCTGAAGTAATTTCACCGCGAGCGTACCTTAACTTGGCAATTTCTAATGCTTCATTATTAGGATCTGTAT
>NZ_JAFCAC010000061.1:0-12076 GCF_018588165.1 Thermoanaerobacter sp. CM-CNRG TB177 | reverse complement strand
TTAGGCACGCCGCCAGCGTTCGTCCTGAGCCAGGATCAAACTCTCAGCTTCATTTCCTTTACCTCTTCTACTTCTCCTCTTCCGCCTCACTGTTCATTTTTCAAGGTCCCTCGCTGCCTCCATCGCAGCCCCTCTATATTATCAAATCTATCTCCTCTTTGTCAAGTCCCTTCTTTGCTGTCCGTCGCCTCAGCAGCGACGTTTATTAATATATCATTTTTATGTTTCTACTTCAATACCTGTAAAAGGCCATATAAAATCATTTTTCGCAATTACATGTGTTATACTTATTTATGCTTTAAAATACTCCTAATTACAACAATCTGCAACTATTATAGTCATAATTTTTTACACTCAATTTCTGATACCTTTTCTTATTCGTTATTCAAATTCTGTTATATTATAATAAGAGTGGGTGCAGAAAAAATACCCACCCCAACTCTTTTTTACTATTTTTCCCACCAAGTATATAGTTTTACTGGTGGAATCATATAGGTCAACCGGCTGTGCTTTAATCCCATACGCACATAAGTCTTAACCATTCTTACTGCAGCAAAGGCCGGATCTATTACCGGAACATCATAACCCTTTTCTTTTAGCCTGTTCATTAGATTCCGAGCTACTCCCATCATCCCTGTACAACCTAATACAATAACGTGAACATTTTCTTTTTGAATAGCTTCCAAACTTTCCTTAAATAAAGCATCCTCTAATTTCTGCTTGTCTCCTAAATCTAACACCGGAATATTTACATATCTTATCGATTTTACCCTCTTTTCTATTCCCATTTTAGCAACCAAATCGTGCAACATCGGAACAACATTCGGTAAAACTGTAATAACACCAATGTTTTGGCCAAGTCCTAACACAATTTGCATAGGAGGTTCGAAACCACCACACACGGGTATATCAACAAGTTCCCGAGCAGCATGTACCCCTGGATCCCCGAAACAATCAATAACTATACCCTCAAATCCTTCTTCTTGAGCTTTCTTTACTTTATTTAAGATATCTGGCACAGCCATAGCTTCATCATATTCGCATTCGATGGATGCTGGACCATAATCCAAATTTTCAACATCAACATAATCATCAGGATCTACATAGTGTTTGATTTCCCTTTTAACTTCTTCATTAAATTCATCCGAAGTAATCGGTACAATAATTTTTAGTTTCATAAAAAGCCCTCCTTGTTTTTTCAAAGTTATAGGAAGTGGCTTCCTGCTTCATAGAGCGTTATAATACTCTCCGCAGGCGTAATTTCAAGCCCTTTCAGCCTTACCACTCGTAAGGTAAGTGACCCCACCAGACTTGGCTTCCATCTCTTTGGCAGCTCATATCTCTCATATAAAAGATGAATATGAGCTGTTAAAGTCTGTTAAATTAAACTACCTGCAGCTTTAACTCTAATTTTAACCGCATTTCCTGGAAGATATGCTAAAGGTATATCCTCAACGTAAACAATCTCTATTGTGTCAGGATTAGCTCCTGATTTTATTGCTTCATTTATTGCGCGTTGCTTAGCATCATTTAATGCTGCTTCTCTGCTCATTTCGCTCAAAGAGTAAATACGGTCTACTTCTCCACTAACTTGGGCTATAGCAGCACCTAAAGCATTAGCTACTCCAAAATTATTCGGCCTTATTATTTCACTTACACCATGTATTTCATTACCAACAATAATGCTTCCACCACCAACCAACACAAGAGGTTGTGGATCTTTACTAGTTTTCATCTTGTCAATAGCTTCATTAACCATTTCTTGCATTTTGGCATATACGCGTTTAGCAAATTCTAAAGGTATATCTTTTACTTTTTCCTTGGAACCTACTTCTGCCAATCCCAAACGAACTGCAATGTCAGTAGCAGTTATGGTTTTCCCTCCAAATACCAAAGCCTCTTCGGTAATTCTATATCCTACACCTTCAGGACCTATCTTAATTTCGCCGTTTTTTTCTCGAATAATAGTACCACCGCCAAGTGCAAGCGAAATTAAGTCAGGCATTCTAAAGTTTGTCCGCACTCCACCAATCTCTACGGCAATGGAAGATTCTCTAGGGAATCCCTGAGAAATTACTCCAATGTCACTTGTAGTTCCACCAACATCAAGTACTAGTGCATTTTCTAGTTTGCTAAGAAAAGCTGCTCCACGCATACTGTTTGTAGGGCCACAAGCAATTGTTAAGATAGGATAACGCATCGCATAATCAATCGACATTAAAGTTCCATCATTTTGACAAAGATATATTTTAGCTTCTGTAAGGCCCTCTCTTTTCAAAGCATCTTTAAAACTATTAGCAGTTGTCCGAGCAACTTCAACTAAAGCAGCATTTAAAACAGTAGCATTTTCTCTTTCAAGTAGGCCAAGGGAACCAATTTCATGAGATAGAGATATTGGTATTTCCCCAAGAACTTCTTGTAATATTTCTTTTGCTCTTAATTCATGTTTATTGTTAACCGGAGAGAATACAGATACTATTGCAATACTTTCTACTTTGCCTTTAATTTCTTTAGCGATTTTACGAAGCTCATTTTCATCCAATGGACTTATCTCTCTACCATCAAATTCATTTCCGCCGGCAATTAGGTAATAGTGATTTCCTACTGCATCAACTAAATCCTTAGGCCAATCAACTAGTGGAGCAATTGCTGCGGTTGCGGGTTTACCAATTCGAATAATTGCAGTTTTACAAAGCCTTTTGCGCTCAGCAACCGCATTCGTAGCATGGGTTGTTCCTAACATTGCATATTTTATTTTTTTCCGGTCTATCTTGCTTTTATATAATACTTTATTCATTGCTTCAAATATCCCGCTCGAAACATCTTTAGTAGTAGGTACTTTAACACTCTCTACTAATTCCAGATTTTCATCTACTAAAACTGCATCAGTATTGGTTCCACCAACATCAATTCCAATACGATATTCCATTTTTTCCTACCTCCTTTTAACCTCTATTGAGTTCTTCTACAGGTATATAATCAACATCATATCCAAAGTAACGCGGACCAACTGTTTCTATACCTTTTTTAGTTCTCCACTTCTCATCACACGGAATTCCTATAATAAATACTCTCTGTCCATAACGTAATCCTTCGGTGGTTATAGGTAAGGCTGTATGGGCATCAACGGTACAAATCAAGTCAGGCACTGTAGCTACAACTTTCCCATTGCGACGTGCTATTAAATTTTCATTTTGGAAATCAATAATCATTGCTTCCCCTTTGTATTGGTCAATTCCGTCTATATGAGCTTCTCCACGAACAAATCCACCCGTAGTACGCCTTTGCACATCAGAAATTTTGCCTTTAAAAAGCATATAGCCACCTGTTACCTCTAAAAGCGCCTCTATTGGATTTTCACCTTTTTTGCGGGCTTCGCGTATCGCTTTTCCAATTTGTGCTGAATAAGATACAACATTTCTTATTCCTGCTTGTTTTACATCTTTTCCACTCATCGGGTAAATTGCTATCATAACTGATCCACCCATAACTACTGTAGCGTTCCTCGCAAGGCTTTCAGTCCAGAAATTATTGATAGTATGTAAAAGTATAGAATTACCTTTTTCATCTGCTAAAACCATAGGTGTTGCAGAAACTCCATAAAGATGATATGTTACCATTTGCAACTCTGGAAAAGCCCTTCCCATACCATCTACATCTACCAATGGTACCTTTCTTTCACCTGCAACCATAATAGGTATCATTGAATTAACGCCACCAGCTTCAATAGGAAGAACTGCATATACTTCCTTTCCAAGAAAACTTTGGAGACTATCGAAAGCCTTGAAAATCTCTTTTCCTGAAGGAACCTTTTCTACCAATACTGTCGGCGCTCCCATCATTGCCACGGGAACAACTAATGCATCATCAGGTATGTTCTCCACATCAATAAGTTCTACTGGACCATTTCTTTGTATAGATTGAATAGCCATAAGCTTACCTACATAAGGGTCTCCTCCTCCCCCAGTTCCAAGAAGAGCAGCCCCTACTGCGATATCTTCCACCGCTTGTAAATCGATTTTCTCCAATTTTTCTATATCTTTCTTCATTTTCTATAACCTCCTTGTAAAGATATATTGAAATATAAAAACTATACAACTCCGAACATTAAATTTCGAGATACCCCAAAGACCCTAAAAGGAAACTATCGTTTTATATGCATAACCATTTTCTTTCTATTTTTTTCCTCAATGCAAAGCAGTAGCTGATTTTGACACTTTCAATACATAATACAATACCAAATAGCATACCATTGAAGATATTATGCCATTTATGGCTGAAATACCTGTTTTCATAAACAATGCCACAATAAAGCCTATAACCAATGATGCTATTCCTATCCAGTTAATATCTACAATACCAGCCTCCCACATATTTCTATTTCCTTTTTTGCATATCCAGTAATCCGCAATCATGCTACCGGCAATAGGCGGTATACTTGCAGTAAGTACAGTAAGGAAAGAAGTAAAATAGTTTAATATGCCCATGATGGCAAGGACAGTGCCTATAGCACCGGCTATAAAGGTCATAAGTGGTCTTAATTTATTCTCCATGTTAAAAAGGCTTACAATAGCTAGCCCCCCTGAGTAGGCGTTTACCGTGTTGGTAGTCCATGTAGCCAAAATAAGGATTACAGCACCCACAAATCCCAGCCCTAATTGAGCTAAAGCAATTGTTATGTCATATGTACCGGCTACTACAGTGAGGAGTGCCCCAACTACAAGTAGAAACATCCCCGCTGGCCAGACACCCACAAGTCCTGATGTCAAAGCATCCTTCCTACTTTTTGCATATCTTGAAAAGTCAGCAGCAATGACGCCTCCTACTGCAAATCCTCCAACAGCCAAACCAATCGCATAACTCCAGGAATAGCGATCTTTTGGTACATAATTTATCAAATTCTCTATACCGAATGTTGTCAAAACCTGTATTAGACCTACTATAGAGAGAAATACGAGCGCTGGTATGGCAATATAATTTAAGTATTCCAGTGCCTTATAGCCATATACAGCAGTCACTAGCATAATAATACCCCATACCAATCCACTTAACCATACAGGTATATAAATCCCAAGCCACATGTTCATTATTTGAGAAAACGCAGCTCCACATACACTTGCTTGTACTCCAAACCATCCTATACAGGATATTGCAAGAATAGCAGAAATTATAAACCGTGCCCCCTCTCTGCCAAAAGCCGATGAGGACGTAACCACGGTGGGAACCCCTAAATCAGCACCCTGCATTCCTTGAAATGTCATATATACAATTATTATTGTATAACCTATAGCTCCAGCAATTATAGCCTCTAATAGTGGCATGCCCTGGACTATCGCTCCCCCTACCATCAAAGATGATACACATATCATTGATCCTGCCCATATAAGGGCTATACTATACCATGGTCTCTTTTCTGACTCTGGAATCGGATCCAATGCATGTTGTTCCACAATAACGACCCCCTGTCTTGATATTTTTTAATTAAACTTGTAAGATTCATTCAATACTTTGGTATTTTGTTTGCTTTTTTGTTCCAAAACATCTTTTCTTTTTTACTTTAAAGTTATAAAACTTTAAATTTCTGAATAAATTAGATAGCAAATATCGTGCCAATTTGTTTTTAAGTTATCAGTTAAAAAGAGAGAAAAATAAAACGTTTAAGAGTGTATAATTGATAAAATATGTTGACATAAAGTTTTCTTTGAATTAGAATTGTAATAAATAAATCGGTTTATATTTTACGCATTCACTGTATTTTTCTCATTTATTCTCACTTTTTCTCAAAATTTCTCATTTTAAAGCGGTGATAAAATTTATGAGAAATAATTTGATTGATTCTCTTCAAGAAACCTTTGGTTTTGTAACCGAACTTCAGAAAGAATGTTTATCATTTATATCACCTTCAAAAGCAGGCTATCATGTTTGGTCACCACCATGTACTCCCACTTGTCCAAATATCAACAATTGCCCTTATGATTTAATACTTTCTTTTAAAATAGAAAAGAACAATTTTTTGGTTGCTTTACCTAAAAAACGTAGCAAAAATTTAAAAATAACGCCTGCCTCAATCATTAAATTTTTGCAGATTGT
Organism: Thermoanaerobacter sp. CM-CNRG TB177; assembly: GCF_018588165.1. Taxonomy (NCBI): domain Bacteria; kingdom Bacillati; phylum Bacillota; class Clostridia; order Thermoanaerobacterales; family Thermoanaerobacteraceae; genus Thermoanaerobacter; species Thermoanaerobacter sp. CM-CNRG TB177. The sequence goes on along the minus strand of NZ_JAFCAC010000061.1, from coordinate 5,986 downwards.
ATTAGAAACATCATTCGCTTCTGAACAAAAAACAAATAATATTTTATTACTAGAACAGACATTGCAATTTTTAGCAAAACAATCAAACATAGAATTCTACCTCTTCAACAACAAAGGGCAAATAATCTTAAGTCAAAATTCTTCTTTTGTTCAGCTCTCTCCATCTGATATTTGGGAAAAACTAGGTGATGCCAATGGTTCAGAAGGATTTATAAAAACTCAATGGGGAAATTTTTATTATCACCTCTTTGTAAAAAATGATAAACCAATAGGCTTAATAATCTGGAAAATCAAATCATTCCAAAAAAATGTAAATTTTTGTCCATCAAGCAAAGATTATTCTTTTGCTATTATAGGTAAAAACTATCATTTTACTGAAATAAAAAAACTCATCCGTCAAATAGCTGCAACTGAGCATACAATACTTCTTCAAGGTGAAAGTGGTACAGGCAAAGAGCTTTTTGCTCGTTATATTCATCACTTAAGTCCTCGAAAAGATGGTCCTTTTATTGCCATAAACTGCGCCGCAATCCCTGAAAACCTTCTTGAAAGCGAACTTTTCGGCTATGAAGATGGTTCATTTACAGGTGCTCGTCGCGGTGGCAAACCGGGTAAATTTGAACTTGCTAATGGCGGAACAATTTTTCTTGACGAAATTGGAGACATGCCTTTACCATTACAAGCAAAATTATTACGGGTTTTGGAAGACCGACAAGTAGAACGAATTGGTGCTACTATTTCTCGTCCAGTTGATATAAGGGTTATTGCAGCAACTAATAAAAATTTAAAAGAATTAATTGATGCTAAATTATTTAGAGAAGACCTTTTTTTCCGCTTAAGTGTTTTCCCAGTCTACATACCAGCACTACGTGAGCGCCGAGATGATATCCTTCTTCTTTTAGACTTTTATTTAAAAAATATCTGTCTTGAACAAGATAAACCATTTAAAATTTTCAGTCCAGAAACTATTGAAATTCTTCAGAATTACAGCTGGCCAGGAAACATACGAGAATTAAAGAATGTAGTAACTTACGCCGTTTCACTTTGTAAAGACGATATAATTACTCCACAGTATTTACCGAAGTACTTACAAAATGGCGTATCCTTTAATAAATATCAGTTTACTAACGTTAAAAGCGAACACTCATTTATTGAAGATGAACAGCTCAAAAATCAATTGGAAATTTTATTAGCTAAATATGGCAAATCTACACAATCAAAAAAATTGATTGCTCAAGAATTAGGCATTAGTTTAGCAACCCTTTATCGTTGGCTTAAAAAATATCGTATAAGGTAGGTGTGAATATGCAAGAAATTATCTCTGATTGGATTGAACCACTTTGGTATGGCAGTATTTTTCTTGGTTCGGGTGGTGGGGGGAAAAGTGAACTTTTGGCATCCGTACTGGATAAAGCTTTACAAAACCGTGCTATTCCTTTACTAACCCTTGATGAATTGTCTGAAAGTAACTTTTTCTGCGGTATAGGTCTTTTAGGTTCACCGGAATTATGTGAAGAAAATTTACCCTCGGGTAAAGAAGCTAGTATTGCCATTGAGGAATTAGAAAAATATACTGGGTTCCAGTTTAATGGAATCTCAATTGTTGAAGGAGCAGGAGTTAATATCTTTTATCCACTTTTAGCAGCACTTCAAACTGGTTTGCCAGTTATTGATGGTGATGCTATGGGAAGAGCTTTCCCCGAACTACAAATGACTACTTATCATCTTGAAAACTTACCTGTTACCCCTTTGGTACTAGTTGATGGCAGTTATAACGTGCATCTGTTCCTTGAAAAGCAAGATACATTTCTTTTAGAACTTAATACGCGCCAGATTGTTTGCCAACAAGGAGGAGTTGGTTATTTTGCAGGCTTTCCTTATTCCGGTTCCGTATTAAAAAAAGTTTTACTTCCAAGTACTCTAACTTTTGCCCGTGAAATAGGTGAATGCTTTTTACATGCTGATAATTACCACGAGCTATTCAACTTGCTTTTAGAGGTAACTTCTAATTCTTTTTATGGTCCTATAGTCGAAATTTTTCAAGGTACCATAAAAAATATATCCGCATATGAAACTGCCAAGTGGAAAGCAGCAACACTAATCTCACCAAAAGGTGAAGAATTACAACTTCTTTTTCAATATGAGAATTTACTTGCGTTCAAAAATGGTCATATAGCCGCTAGTGTACCCGATTTAATTTCCGCAATTGATCTAAATAAACTTAAACCAGTAAATAACAATGAAATTTATGAAGGTCAGCCTCTAGTGCTTCTAGGTCTGCCGGCACCACTTCGACTCAGAATCAATAAAGCTTTAGATGTAGTTGGTCCCCAATGTTTTGGTTATCGAACTATTTACGTGCCGCTAGAAAAACTATATTGGGATTACTACCATGAAAAGGAGGTATTTTTTTGAAAGTTACGTTAGGAATTTTTATAAATGGTCAACACGGAACTATTATTGCTGGGTCAGGTAAATATCTTTTGTACGAGAGAAAATTTTCTTCACAAACTTTTTTAAACGAATTACAACATTGTCTTACTGTCCTGGGTTTATCTAAAAAAAATGTCAGTAAAATCTATTTTACCCCGCCCTTTTCTTTTTCACCAGAAAATAAGACGAGTTCAATAATCCATCTTAGGCTTGTCCCAGAACAATTTAGTGATTTTTCTGTTTATCCTCAAAATTTACAAAAATCAGTTAAAATCTTGCAAGTAGCTCCACAAAAGCTTTTGCAAAAATTAGAAGAAAACGAAGATCAAATTAAAAAAGCTAAAGTAATTTCCATAATTACACCTTTTGGATTGGTTTATCCAGAAAAAGAGAACAAAGCAGTTTATACAATAAACAAATTTAACCAAGGAATAATACTAAAATCCCAAAATTACCCACATCTCGGTTTTCATAAACGAGAAAAATCATTATTAATAGCTGACAATTTTGTGGTTGCAGTATCACCTTATGTACAACAGCTTAAAAATTTCTTTGCCCCTCATTCTCCAGGAATATATTGGGTTGAAAATGAAGCTGTTTATTTAACTGAAGATTTTTTACCACAAACTTGCGGTAAAATTTACGAATTTACACCATTAATACAACTAGCCCGAGGTGCTGCCGTTTCCTTCGGTTATGATTATGCTTTAGCCCTTTTTAAAATAGGTTCTATATTTAAACTTTTTCAAATACAAAATTATGTTGAAGTAAGTGAATTATCCTCACCTTTTAGTTTCGCTGCTACTTCTTCAGTACAGCCTTTATTTGATGATATTAAAGGCAAACTTCCTAAAGCTCTTCAGGATGTAATTCCTATTTTTAACTTTTCCAGTTGCTATTTTTCTGATTCTTATCCGTACCGGTTTTATCAGATTACTTTTTCAAAATCACTCCGTTACATTGGTTTACTCACAGCTCCATCGATTTTAACATCTATTACTGTTTGTAAACAAGAAGATTTATATTACCACAAAAAAAGACTACTAAAAAATTTATACCTTGTTAATAAGAACCATAATCTTCTAAAAAAGCCTATAGCTTTTTGTCAAGAAACTCCTATTCGTTATTTAACTTCTAATCATACAATCTTAAAAGTGGGACTAAAAGAGTCAAACTCATTCCAGTAGTATAAAAATATCAACTTCATTTTTCCTAAATTTTTATTCCTCTACGCTTATGAACAAATTACAATAACTTATCTAATTCCTCTTTAATTTTTTTAAAGTCCTCCATTGCAGGCTCTAATTTTTCAGGGTCTCTCAAAATTGCAGCTGGATGGTAAGTTGCTATTATTTTGACGCCTTTTCTTTCAAACCATTGGCCTCTCATTACCGTTATTTTAAAATTTTTGTCTATTATAGCCTTTGCTGCAGTCGCTCCAAGACATACTATTATTTTAGGAGCTATTATTGCAACTTGGTTTCTTAAATAAGGTAAACATGCGTCAACTTCACTTTGCAAAGGCACTCTATTGTTTGGTGGTCTACACTTTACTATATTAGCAATATAGACTTCTCCTCTTTTTAATCCAACCTCCTCTAGCATTTTATTAAGAAGTTGGCCAGCTCTTCCTACAAAAGGTCTTCCTTGTAAATCTTCATCTCTTCCTGGTCCTTCTCCCACAAATATAACTTTTGCCCTTAAATTTCCTTCTCCAAAAACCATATTAGTTTTCGTTTTACTAAGGTCACATTTTGTACAATGTAAACACTCTAAATACAATTCTTTCAAGGGTAAAAGCGCCATTTTTATCACCTTTTTAAATTAGTTTTATATTTTTTTCTTTCAATGTCATATAAATTATTGCCATAAATATCTATAGTAACAATAACAGGGAAATTCTCAACAAAAAATTTATAGATAGCCTCCGTACCTAAATCTTCATAAGCCACTATTTCAGCTTTTTTTACTTTTTGTGCCAATAATGCTCCTGCTCCTCCTATAGCAGTGAAATAGACCGCTTTATACCTTTTCATGGCTTCTATGACTTCTTTACTCCTATACCCCTTTCCTATCATGCCTTTTAATCCCAATTCAATTAATACCGGTGTGTATTTATCCATTCTTCCGCTTGTGGTAGGGCCACAACTTCCTACAACTTGTCCCGGTTTAGGAGGACATGGCCCTACATAATAAATTATACTATTTTTTATCTCAAAAGGTAATTCCCTTCCTTTCTTTAATGACTCTATCATTCTTTTATGAGCTTCATCTCTTGCTGTATAGATTTCTCCTGATAACAATACTAAGTCCCCTGCATTAAGCTGGTCTATTATTTCTTCAGTCAAAGGCGTATTTACTTTTTTATACATCTCATTACCTCCTACATACTATAATATAAAAGTAGCATGTCTTGTAACATGACATCCTAAATTGACAGCTACAGGAAGAGAAGCTATATGGGTAGGATAAGTTTCAATATGAACATCAAGAGCAGTGTTTTTTCCACCTAAGCCTTGGGGGCCAATTCCCAACATATTTATTTCTCGCAATAATTCTTCCTCTAATTTAGCTAACATTTTATCTGGATTTCTTTGCCCTATATCTCTTAACAAGGCTTTTTTTGCAAGATATGGAGCATATTCAAAGTCTCCTCCAATACCTATTCCTACTATTAATGGAGGACAAGCATTTGGACCAGCTTTTTCAACTGTTTCTATAACAAAACTCTTAATTCCTTCTACTCCTTCAGAAGGTTTCAGCATTTTTAAAGCGCTCATGTTTTCACTCCCTGCCCCTTTAGGCATTACAGTTATTGAAAATTTATCACCTTTACAAATATGATAATGGATTATTGCAGGAGTATTATCACCTGTATTTATTCGTAAAATTGGACTTTTTACAACAGACTTTCTCAAATACCCCTCCTCATACCCCAGTCTTACCCCTTCATTTATCGCTTCTTCTAAACTGCCATTTACTATATGTACTTCTTGTCCCATCTCTACAAAAACTATTACTATTCCTGTGTCTTGACATATAGGCATCCTTTGTGTTTTTGCTACTTCAGCATTTGCAATTATATCTTTTAAAATTTCTCTACCTAAAGGGCTTATTTCCTCTTTTATTCTTTCTTTTAAATTTTTAAATATATCTTGAGGTAATTCATAATTAGCTTCAATACATAGCAATTTTACTATTTCAGTAATTTTTTTTGCTTGTATTTCTTTCAAAATTTTTCACTCCCTCTTAAGTTCTTTCAACTATATAATACTATTTTTTTGTAAATTTTTTAAGGAAATTTTGTTGAAGTAACGCAATGGCAAGTAGGTCTTTGCAATTTCTGCACGTCCTCCAAAAATAACTTGTCAGGTATGCGGTTTTCCTTCTGTTTCTCCTGTATGTACTTTCTGCCGCACATAGGTGGCAAACAACCAATGAAAAAATGCGCCAGAAAAGGCGCATTTTTTCACTTATATATTTCCCGTTTTTTCTAAGACTCTGTAAAGCATAGCTGCTGCCTCTGCTCTTGTGGCGTTCTCTTTGGGCCTGA
>NZ_JAFCAC010000060.1:54683-120555 GCF_018588165.1 Thermoanaerobacter sp. CM-CNRG TB177 | reverse complement strand
GACTAGAAGGGCTGACTTAAATTTTAAAAAATATTAAATTTTTAAGGAGGTAAGAAAAAATGAAGAGCCGACAAACATTAAAAGCTTTACTGGCTTTTGTGTTAATTGTAGCTTTAATGTCGCTAAGTGGAGTATTAGTCCAAGCTCAGCCCAACTTAACAAACTTATCTGGCGACTCTCCAACAAAAAATTACTCGCCTCAAATTCAAAAAGTTTTGATGCAAGATTCTAATAAAAACAAAATCTTTGATAACTTGGAAGCAAAGCTTACTGATAAGCCTGACAGTGCGGAATTCCCTGTCATAATAACCTTCAACAAAAACATAGATGATAACGAACTATTAAATATTTCTAAATCCATTGGAAAGTTTAATATAAAGCATAAATACAAAATTATTCCAGGAGTTGCTGCTACTTTAACTAAAGGACAAATAAACGCTTTGTCAAAATTAGATATAGTAAAGCAAATTGAGTATGACGAGCCTGTATATGCGACATTAGATACTGCAACAAAATGGTTTGGCGTTACAAAAGCGAGAAGTGACTTTGGCGTAACTGGAGACAAAGATGGTAATCCTTCCTCTTACTCCAAGAATGATATAGTAATAGCAGTTATTGATACAGGTATTGATGGATCCCATGTTGACCTTGCTGGTGGCAAAATAATAGGATGGCAAGATTTTGTAAACGGTAAAACTACCCCTTACGATGATAATGGACATGGAACTCATGTAGCAAGCATTGCGGCAGGCACTGGGACAGGGAACAGCCTTTATACAGGTGTTGCTCCTGGTGCAGCTTTGGTAGGAATAAAAGTACTCGATTCAAATGGAAGCGGAAGTATGAGCACTGTAACTGCAGGGATTGACTGGGCTGTTCAAAACAAAGACGTATATGGAATTAAAGTCATAAATTTAAGCCTCGGAACTTCTACAAGTTCTGATGGAACTGACTCTACCTCATTAGCAGTAAACAGCGCCGTAGATAGCGGAATTGTAGTAGTAGTTGCAGCTGGAAATTCAGGCCCTGCAAGGTACACCATAGGATCACCTGGTGCAGCAGAAAAAGCCATAACCGTTGCAGCAATGGCGGATGTAGGAGAACTTGGATTCAACCTTGCAAGCTTCTCCAGCCGTGGTCCCACAGCTGACGGAAGGATAAAACCTGACATTGCAGCACCCGGATACAATATAACTGCCGCAAAAGCAAACTCTATAAATGGTTATGTGACATACAGTGGCACAAGCATGGCAACACCTTTTGTAGCAGGTACAGTAGCCCTTATGCTCAATGCAAATATAAGCCTTGCACCACTTGATGTAAAAAATATAATAATGACTACTGCAAAAAGTTGGGGTCCTCCAAGCAAAAACATTGACTATGGTGTAGGAAGATTGGATGCATATGAAGCAATTAAAACAGCTGGAAATTTCACAGGAACTAATATATCTGTGCCAAACCACTATTATGCTAAAGATTCACTCCCTGGGTCTCGTTACAGTGACATTTGGACATTTAACGTGACAGACACATCATATCCTATTGCAATAACTTTCATAATACCTGATTGGGCAAACTATAACCCTGATTTCGATATATACCTCTATGACCCAACTGGTACTCTTGTTAAAAGTTCAACTGGAACACAAAGGCAGGAAACAATAACATATATTCCGACACAAACGGGAACCTATTATATCAAAGTATATTCATATAGAGGCAGTGGAAATTATTACTTTGATTTAAGTACGGGCGGCGGTTCACTCACCCTTTCAAATAACGATATATAAAAATTAAAGAAGTATGGTGCCGATTGGCTCCATACTTCTTTAATTTTTGCGACTTTCTACTTTATTTTCTCCTTTTTCAAGTAAAATTTTTTCGTCAAAGCAGTAGATTTCTATAGGCTCTCCTTCTAATAGTGCAAACACAACACTTTCTTTGGTTAATTTGACATTTATTTTTCTACCTTTGTATCTCACATTAAAAGAGAGCAAATTCCATTCTTTTGGCAATCTCGGCTCAAAATGCAGTTCATTTGTATAAACCCTCATTCCACCAAAACCATTCACAACTGCGCTCCATGTTCCCGCCATAGAAGCAGCATGAATTCCGTCCTTAACATTGTCATTGTAGTCGTCCAAATCCATTCTTGCAGTCATCATAAAGTATTTATAAGCTTTGTCAGTATATCCTATTTCATTGGCTAGTATGCTAAATATAGCTGGCGACAAGGAGGAGTCGTGAGTGGTAATAGGTTCATAATAATCGTAATTCTTTTTAAGTTCATCTTTAGTAAATTTTTCTCTCTGTAAAAACATCAAAAGCAACACATCAGGCTGTTTACATATTTGATATCTGTAAATATTTAGGTAATGCCAGTGCAACAAAAGTGGAAATTGATCTTGTGGTATTTCATCCACTGTTATCCTTTCTTTATACAAAAAGCTGTCATCCTGTGGTATAATATCAAGTTCTTTTGAATAAGGAAGGTACATATTGTCAGCAGCTTTTTTCCACGCAGCAATTTCTTCATCCTTTAGATTTAGTTTAGAAGCGACTTTTTGATATTTTTGAGGCACTTCTTTTTTCATTTTGTTTGCAATGTCATAGGCATATTCCAAATTCATTTTCGCCATATAATTGGTATAAGCGTTATTGTCAACTAATGCCGTATACTCATCCGGACCAGTGACACAGTTTATGCAGAATTTATTGCCCTTAAGAGGTATATACGCTCCTAAATCTTCCCAAAATCTTGCAGTTTCAAATAATATTTCACAACCGTAGTCATAAAGAAAATCCACGTCATTCGTCGCTTCTACATATCTTTTCAAAGCATAAACTATATCAGCATTTATGTGATACTGTGCCGTACCAGCTGGAAAGTAAGCAGAACATTCAGGACCATCTATCGTTCTCCAAGGATACAAAGCTCCTTTGTGACCTAATTCCTTTGCCCTGGATCTTGCTGCATCCAAAAGATTATACCTGTACATTACCAAAGCTTTTGCAATTTCAGGCTTTGTATAAAGAAAGAAAGGCATTATATAGATATCAGAATCCCAAAAATAATGGCCTTCATAACCTTCTCCAGTCAGCCCTTTTGCTGCAATATTTGTCTTTCCATCTCTTCCGACAGATTGAAGTAGATGAAATTCATTAAAGCGTATGCCTTGCTGCAGAGCTTTATCTCCTTCTATGATTACATCAGCATCTTTCCAAAAAGAATTCAAAAATTCTTCCTGCTCTTTTTCTATCGTTTCAAAGCCGTCATTTTTGGCTTTTTCTATTTCTTCTAAAGCAAGAGCAACCAATTTATTTTCATCAAAATCCTTTGAAGTGTAATAGGAAATAAATTTATTCAAAGTGTATGAGGTGCCTTTTTCAGCCTCTAGATCTACAATTACTTTTACTCCATCTTCTTCTAAACTATTTGAGACTTCATATTTGCTATCTCCCACTAATACATTGTCTATCGCGCAAGCATAGGAGAAATTGCTCTTTTGTGTCTTTTGAACAATCCACCCTTTTAAACCCTCTACACTTTTATCTATAGTCTTTAAAACCTTTCCTTTTAAATTTGACCCTACTCTTACATCTTCACTCTCACTTATATTTGAAATATTTCCGTCAATAGCAGAAACAAATCTAATTTTTCCGCTAAAATTTACAGGTTCTGCAGTAAAAGAAATTGCCGCTAAATGTTGCCTAGTAAGTGATACAATTCTCTTTATTCTTACCTCTAAAACTTTTCCTGTGGGGGATTCCCATTTTACTTTTCTTTCTACAAACCCCTTCTTCATGTCAAGCACTCTCTCATAAAAGAGGATTTTCCCTTGTAACAAATCAAACTCTTCCCCATCTACATACAATTTTATTATTTTACTATCAGCCACATTTAACATCGTCTGCCCTATTTTTGCAAAACCATATCCCCCTTCAGGGTATGTTATATCGTGTATTTCATAAAACCCATTGATATACGTCCCATTAAAAGAAGTATTTTTAGGCCCTGAATATCCTTCTTCAAAAGTTCCTCTCATTCCAATATATCCATTTGCTAAAGCAAAAATAGTTTCATTTCTGTAGTTAGTGTCTATGCTAAACTGCGTCTCTCTTATAACCCAATCTTCAAAAGGGTAAATTGGTTTCTTCGTTTTGTTGGCCATATCCATCCTCCACTCTTAGTTTAATTCAAAATTTTGGTCGGAAACAAAGTCGTTTCCGACCAAAATCAATTTAAACATTTACTTGCTTTCTGCAGCTTTTTTAGCTTCTTCTATCATGTTGTGATACTTATCAAGAGTAGGTTTAATAGGTTTATTTTCAAAGATTATCTCTCTTAGTGCTCCATTTATAGCCTTGTCTACATCAGCCCAGTATACAAGGTTTGGCCTTGGTTCTGCATGTTTTAATGCCTCATTTATAGCTTCAAAATATGGTTTTTGCCATTCTTCAACCTTTCCATAAGCATCACTTCTCATGGATGGCCATCCTAATTTAGTGACAAGTTTCTCTTGAACTTCTTTACTCATAAGGTATTCCATAAACTTTATAGCCATCTCTTTATTAGGTGCACCAGCTGGTATTCCTATAACTTCTCCTCCCAAAACGTGGGACTCTTTAACCGGACCTGTCCATCCGTGATATGCCAAAATGTTCTTTTTTCCATACTGCTCTACAAGAACGTTTGCAGTGTACGGCCAATTTTGAACCAAATATACGCTCTCTTTTGCAAGATATTCTACAGGTGTATTCCAGTCAGCTTTCTTTGAGCAGGAGAGAGATATGGCTGTATTTCTTTCAAGAAAGTAAATGCTTTTATTGAACCCTCATCATTCAATACTGTTGGGTCACCACCAGCAGACCTTATAAGGTCAAACATGTGGACTGTGCTGTCAGGCCCTAAATTTTCTTTAATTATGACTCTACCTATGCCCTCTTTTTCTTTAAAAGTCTTTGCAACCTGTAAAAGCTCATCCCAATTTGTAGGTAGTTTTAAACCGTATTCTTTGAATTTATCTTCGTTGTAGAAAGCTATTTCTACATTTGGTCTATACGGCATAAAGTACAACTTTCCATCAAACTCTCCTACTGGCACAAGACTTGGTATTACTTCCTTTGGTATCATGTCTCTATACTGAGACAAATCTTCCACAAGCCCTTTTGCAACAAGTGGAGCAAGTTGCATGTTATCTTGTGTGATAATGTCTATATCCATCGCATTTGCTTTGTGCATAGCATCTAATTTTTTAATAAGGTCTCCTGCTTCGATTTGAAGAGGTTCAATTTTTACACCATACTTTTGCTCAAATGGTGGGAAAATATCTTCTTTCATCACTTTCCATTCTGCTTCTCCAAGTCCCATTGAAACTTTCAAAACTTTTTTCCTCGCTTCTGATTGGGTCTTGCTGCCACAGCCTGCAATAACAGTACCTAGAAGCGAGATAATGATTAAAACTGCTATTAACTTAGTGTAAAACTTCTTCATAGCTTAATAAAACCTCCTTAAAATTTAATTTTTATATATACAGTATCCGAAAAACTCGGATACGTATATACTAACCTTTTACAGCCCCTGCAAGATATCCACTTTTCATGTATTTTTGCAAGAAGAATGTCACAAGCATTACTGGAATAGTGAGTACTGCCGCATATGTGGCAGAATCAAAAATTCCTCCTCTTTGGACGTAATAGTAGGTTTGAAGAGGTAAAGTCCTATCTGAAATAGTCAAGTAAAGAGCATAAGTAAATTCATTCCATGAATTTAGCCACACAAATATAGCAGTAACAGCTATACCAGGAAGTGCAATCGGCATTATAATCCTCATCAATGCCGTCAATTTACTTGTTCCATCTACCAGTGCAGCTTCCTCTAAGTCCTTTGGTATTGTCTCAAAAGTTCCAACCAATATCCATGCTGCAAAAGGTAAATTTACAATGAGGTGTGCCATAACTAATCCTAAATAAGTATCCATCAAATTTAATTTTATGAATTGTACCGCTATCGGAAGAGCAATACCTACATCAGGAAACATTCTTGTAAAAAACAGTGATAATACTACTGCATATTTTATTTTCGATGGCATCCTCGCTATAACATAAGCCGCTGGAGCAGCTATTATAATTGCAATGATAGTAGTCATTGTTGCCACTACAAAACTCTTTTTAAAAGGAGGCCATATATTCCCTGAAGTAAATACGTTTTTCCAATGGTCCAAAGTAAAACGAGTGATGAAAAAATCTGGATGAGGCTTCAATATATCACTTGGCACTGCAAAGGAAGTCATAAAAAGTATATATACTGGTATAACCATCAATATTGCCGCTATTATAGCTATTGGAATATAAGCTGTATTTGAAATCTTTTCGCTAATATCTATTTTTCTCATCATCTTTCCTCCTTAGTACCAGCTATTTTTAAGTAGCTCACTATAAATACTGCTATTATTAGGAGCAATATTGTAGATGCTGCCGCAGATGTATAGGCATTTGCATAATTATTATACTCATCATACGCAAAGGTAGAAATAACAGGAGTAGCACGGCCTGCAAGAACAAGTACAAGTTCAAATATTCTAAAAGCGTCTATCGCCCTTAAAATCAAGGCCATCGTTATAGAGGGCTTTAGAAGTGGCAATGTCACATACCTAAAAGTCTGCCATGTAGTTGCCCCATCAATGTTAGAAGCTTCATAAACTTCATCTGGTATACTTTCAAGACCAGCCAAAAGCAAAAGTATGACCATCGGAGTAACTTTCCACATATCCGCTACAGAAACCATAAGTAATGTCTTAAAACCACCGCTCGCCCAATCCACAGGAAGTTCAATAATGCGAAGTTTTTGCAAAAAAGCATTAAAATAGCCATTTAATCCGAAAATATAAGTCATTGCAACACCCGACACAAGAGTAGGTACTCCCATTGGCACCAACATCAAAGACCTCAAAAGTCCTTTTCCTCTAAAATTTCTCTTTAAAATAAGTGCAATAACAAGGCCCGCAGTCATCTCCAAAGTTAAGCTTATAAACGTAAGAGCTATGGTATTGAAAAAAGCCTGTTTAAATTCTGTTTTCCCTATAATCTCTTTGTAATTTGCCAATGTGAATGCTTTAGTATACTGGTCTTGAAAACTTAAAGTAATAGTTTGAATAATAGGGTATACTGTAAATCCAAGAATATACAATAGTAATGGTAAAATCATGGCAATTTCAAGTTTGTATTTCTTTACAAAGTTTACATAAGACATACCATATTCCCCTTTCTTAAGCTTAAAATCTTCACTGCGCTTCGCTTTTCATGTTAAAACTGTAAGCGCTTACAATTTAAAAAATAAAACAAAGATTATTCTTTTGGAAATTTACAAGAATTTCTTACTACAATTTTGTGCTCTAAAATTGTCTGATACTCATCAATATTTTCCCCATTTAACATTTTTATAAGCATTCTCGCTGCAACAGCCCCTATTTCGTACATAGGCTGTGATACAGTAGTAAGAGAAGGCCTTGTCGCTTCTGCCAAGTCAATATTATCAAATCCCATTACTGATACATCTTCAGGACATGAAAGCCCACTGTCAAACACCGCATTTATTGCTCCCATTGCCATAATATCACTTATTGCAAATATAGCAGTAGGTCTCATCTCGCCTTTTAACATTTCCATCGCCGCATTATATCCACCTTTATACTTAAAATTTGCTTCTTTAATAAATTTATCATAAATTGGTAATCCATTGTCAATAAGAGCTTGTTTATATCCCCTTAACCTATCCACACTATCTATGGTTTCCTTCATCTCGTCCAAAGGACCATGAATAATTCCAATCTTTTTGTGACCTAATGATATCAAATATTTCACTGCATCATAAGCCGCCTTAAAATTATCAATTCCTACATATGGCACATCAAACTTTGTTGTTCTTCCTGCAAGTACTACTTTTATATTGCCATTTTCAAAGATTTCATAATGCTCTTTTGAAAAATAGTCACAGTGAAATATTATTCCGTCAACCCACCGATTTTTTAGCATTTCTATATATTGAAATTCTCATAGTGTAAAATTATCGTAGGATTTTTAGATGATAAAAAACAAGAGACAACCCGTGTGATAAAATAGATTGTGGAAAACCAAAAAAACATGAAAGGGGTGTCTCTTGTGAAGAAAATTAAGTTTGAAGATATTATACTACAAAATGCATGTAATTACATCAATAATGTGATAGAAATTTTTAAAAAGTTATTAGAAGAAGGGATGGATATAAGAGAACTTTCATTAAAAGTTAGAGAAATGGTAGACAAATTAGGTATAGAAACAATGGTAGCAATTATAGAAGAATTAGATAAGATAATAAAAGAAGACAAGAGAAGGAAAGAGAAATGGGTAGTAGAAAGGGAAGATGAAAAGACTTTAATAACGACAGTAGGAGAAATAAAATATAAAAGGACATATTACAAATCAAAAGAAGATGGGAGATACACCTACTTAACAGATGACGCATTAGGGATAGGTAGGCATGAGAGGATAGAAGAAGGAGTAAAAGTAAAGATAGTAGAAAAAGCGACAGAAGAATCCTATGAAAAAAGCAGTAAAGAAGCAAGCCCAGTAGAATTAAGTAGACAGACAGTATTAAATGCAATAAGAGAGATAGGAGAAGTAGAAATAAAAAAAGAAGTAGAAGAAAAGAAAGAAATAAAAGTATTATACATAGAAGCAGATGAAGACCACGTATCCTTACAAGACGGGGGAAAAGAAATGCCACGACTTGTATACATACATGAAGGCAAAGAGACAAAGAACGGTAGGTCTGAGCTAAAGAATGTCCATTACAAAGCATATGTAGGACAAAAGCCAGAAGACATATGGATAGACGTAGCAAATTACATAAATGACAATTACAAAGAAGAAAAAATAGAGAAGATATACATAGCAGGTGATGGAGCAAGATGGATAAAAGAAGGGATAGAGTGGATACCACAATCAAGATTTGTATTAGACAGGTATCATTTAAACAAATACATACTCATGGCAACATCGAAAGAGCCAAGATATAGAGATAGGATATGGAGAGCAATAAATGAAGGGAATGAAAAAGAATTAAAAGAAGCATTTAATGAACTATCAAAAATAGCACAAACAGAGCAAGAGAAGAAGAAAATAAGGGAAGTAAAGAAATACATATTAAACAACTGGGAAGGGATAAAAATATACAAAGAAGATGAGGATGCAATAGGGTGCAGTGCAGAAGGGCATATAAGCCATGTATTTTCAGACAGGTTAAGCAGGAACCCATTAGGATGGAGTAGAGAAGGATTAAAGCTAATGGCGAAATTAAGAGTATTTAAGAAAAATGGAGGCAATTTAAGAGAAGTAGAATGGCGTAAAAAGCGCAAAAACAACAATGAAGGTTATAAATTAACAAAGAAGCAAATAAAAGAGGCAGTAAAGAGAGCTAAAACGTATACAAAAGAACAAATAAACAATATTACAGTATTAAACATGGGCAAAGTAACACCAATATATAGAATTTTAAAAGCAATAAAATATGAAAGAGTGATATAAAAAACACATAATAATGGAAACCTTGATTTAAGCAATTTCAGGGGTTGTCTTTATAAAAATATCCTACAGTATCTTGACACTATCGAAATTCTTTTTCTCTTTTATTGTCTGCATTGCACAAAGTAATATTGTATTTATAAATATTGCAGACATCTTCAATACCTCTTACTACTTCTGCATAGTAAGGGTTTGATATATCAGGCACAATTAGCCCTATAGTATTTGTCTTCTTCATCGCTAGACTTCTGGCTGGCATACTAGGTTTGTACCCTAGCTCTTCTGCCGCTTTTAAAACTTTTTGCCTAGCTTTTTCACTTACTAAAGGACTATTATTAAAAACTCTCGAAACAGTTGCAATGGAAACCCCTGCTAATTTTGCTACATCGTCTATTGTTGCCATTTTGACACCCTTTTCTTAATTTACTGTAACCGCTTACAGTTATATTATATTACGATTCTTTTAAAAATGCAAGAGTTTTTATAAAAACAAACTTTGCCATTATGTAACTAAAGGCAAAGTCTGTTTGTTTTATATCTGTTTTAAACTAAGCTTATTCTTATTATAAAGTTTAACGAATTCCCACCATGCCGTTGACAAAAAGGCAATAATAGCTGCCTTCAAAAAGTTAAATAGATTTAAAGGAGTGGTCTTTACAATATCATTCAAAGAAGGTATATATAAAATTGCCAGCAAACCTAAAAATACCCCTATGTTGACATACCAAACTGCCTTGTCTTTCTGCTTAAACATTACTTTAAACATATTGTCCGTCTCCGACCCGTTTATATATACCAAAAGTAGATTTGCCAATACTATTACCGTCAAGGAAAAACTACGTCCCATATTTTGGGAAAAGCCATTATTATTCATATACAAATATGATATAAATGTAGCAGTAAAAATTGCAACACCTTGCAATATAGATTTAACTCCTAAATTCACTGAAATTAATGGCTCATTTTGGTGTCTTGGACTTCTTTTCATTATTTTATCTTCTGCTGGTTGACGCTCAAACACTATTGAACAAGTCGGATCGATAATTAACTCTAACAACACCACATGTACTGGAAGCAAAAGTAGCGGCAAGTGCAAAAGCGGGGTTAATACTGCTGTCAATGCTATAGGTATATGGATAGCTATTATATACCCAAATGCTTTTTTTATGTTATCATAAATCCTACGGCCGTCTCTTATAGTGTCAACAATGGTAGTGAAATTATCGTCAAGTAAAACCATGTCCGCAGCATCTTTTGCAACGCCTGTTCCTCTCTTGCCCATAGCAATGCCAATATCGGCATATTTTAACGCCGGGGCATCGTTGACGCCGTCGCCTGTCATCGCAACTACTTCGCCATTTTCCTTGAGTGCTTTAACTATACGCATTTTATGCCTTGGAGTTACACGAGCAAAAATATTGGTTTTTTTAACTCTATTCCTGAGATCTTCCTCCGATATTTTATCCAATTCTTGTCCTGTAATTACATTATTATAGTTTTTTATACCAATTTCTTTTGCTATTGCTTGAGCAGTAACGCCATTATCTCCGGTAATTAATACAATCCTTATACCGGCTTCATTACAAATGTCAATCGCATCAGGGACAGCTTCCTTTGGAGGATCAGCTAAACCTATTAATCCAATCAGATCCATCTTAGTTTCAGTAATGTTCGTGGGTATGATGCTCATATTATCGTTTTTTGCCACAGCTATAACTCTATAACCATTTGATGCCATTTTAAATTGGCGGTCCTTAATGTCAATTAGTTCTTTATCATCTAAATGACATAACGGAAGTATAGACTCTGGCGAACCTTTAGCAGTAAGTACAAGTTTACCGTCAATTTCCCACACGTGTCCCATCATCTTTAAGTCTGAACTAAAAGGATATTCATGTATTAGTTTTTTTGAATAAATACTTTTAACATCCAATCCATTTTTTTCTCCATATTCTTTAATAGCTTTTTCCATGGGATCATATGATTCCTCTTCACAGGCTAAAACCGCATAATTTATTAGTTCCCTCTCATCATGATCGTTAAAAACGTAAGTGTCACGGACTTCCATCTGATTTTTCGTCAAGGTTCCAGTCTTGTCCACGCATAAAACAGATATAGCTCCAAGGGTTTCTATCGCTGGAATTCTTCTTATTAATGAATTCCTTTTTGCAAGGCGCCACGCCCCCATAGCAAGAAAAACAGTTAAAACAACAGGAAATTCTTCAGGTATCATAGCCATAGTAATAGTAATACCAGAAAGTATTCCATCTATGAGATTTTTTTGATGAATAAATGTTACTAAAAATACTACTACAAATAAACAAATGCTTATATACAAGCTTATTATAATTAATTTTCTGGTTTGCTTTTCTAAAGGCGTAGGGTACTCTGGAGCAGAATTAACATCCACACCTATTTTACCATATTCTGTATTAAGCCCTATAGCTGTAACTTTAACAATAGCTGTTCCACTTATAACCGTTGTCCCAGCATAACAATAATTTTTCTTCCAATATTCGTTATTTTCCTCTGGTGTAATCTCGACTTTTTTCCAACATATTTCTGATTCACCAGTAAGTGCAGATTCATCCATGCCAAGGTCATGCATTTCAATAATTTGCCCATCGGCAGGTACTTTATCGCCTTCCTCAAGAAGCATAAGATCGCCGACAGTTAATTCACGGCTGTCTATAGTTGTTAAATGGCCATTTCTAATAACTTTTACCTTGGGAGAAGTTAGATCTTTTAGTAGATTTAATGTTCTATCTGTTTTCCATTCCTGAAAGAAACTTATGCCCGTAACAAACATTACAAAAATCAACATTATAATGCCATCTCTATATTCACCTAATAGAAAATAAATGAGTGCTGTACCAAAGAGTAGTAGAATCATTGGTTCTTTAAATATAGTTAAAATTCTGCTGAGTAATGTATTTCTCTTTTGTGGTACAAGGTCGTTTTTGCCATATTTTAATTGTAATTTTGCTACTTCTTCATCAGAAAGACCAGTATAATCACCTTTAAAACCATTTATTTTTGCCATTATTTTCCCTCCTAAAAATGTTTAAGTAGTATTTACTATCTCCAGTGAAACAAAAAAGGATAATTTTAAACTTTTTTATTTCAATTGAGAATAAAGCAATTATAGTATATTATATGCTTTAATATAAAAATATGCAATAACTTTTTTATGACGAAATCGCAGAGAAATAGAAGGCAAGCCAAGTGACGTATACGCCTTAGGTAATCAAAAAATATTTTTTATTTGCAATTGTGGCCCTAATCGAAATCTCAAATGAGAATGAAATAAATATCTAAAGAATCTGTGATGTCACTGGAGCAAGCTGTGCAAAACGTCAGCTTATTATATTGCACCTCCGAAATTTTATACATACACTATATAAAAAAAACAAAAAAATTATTCCCCAAAATGGGGGAATTTTTTACCCTAACAATTCTAATATTTTATACGCTTCACTTAAATCCTTTAAAATTAAGTCGGCTTCTTTCACCGTTTCAGGATTGCCTACTCCTACTGCATACATCCCTGCTCTTTTTATTGCAGTGATGCCCGCAGCAGAATCTTCTATTCCAATACACCTCTCCGGAGGAATTCCTAAATGCTTTGCTGCATTTAAAAATATTTCCGGATCAGGCTTTCCATGCTTTATTTCGTTTGCATCTACTATATAGTCAAATTTATCTTTTATTTTTAAATTTTCTAAAACAGTAAAAGCATTTTTGCTAACAGAAGCAATTGCTGCTTTAATGCCTCTTTTTTTAAGCTCTTCAATGAATCTTTCCACTCCAGGCAATAAATCTTGAGGCGTAATTCTCTTTATCATCTCTTTATAATACTCATTCTTCTTATTTGCATAATATTCTTTTTCTTCTTGAGAATATTTTTTATCGCTTTTCTCTAAAATTATTTCTAAAGATTCTAAACGACTTACACCTTTTAGCCTCTCATTGATAACTTCATCAAAATATATTCCCAACTCATCAGCAAGCTTTTTCCATGCTAAATAGTGGTATCTTGCAGTATCTGTAATAACACCATCCAAATCAAAAATTACTCCACGATATCTTGCCATTTTATTCCTCCTCCGTTACGCTTATTTTAATCCCGTTGTAGATATTCCTTTTACAAAATATCTCTGGAATATTAAGAATATCAATATAGTAGGTAACGTCAAAAGTATAGCTCCTGCCATTACCTGGTTCCAAAATTGATAGTATTGGCCGTAAAAGGAATTAAGTCCTACCGGCAGTGTATACATATCATCACTAGACGTCAAGAGACTAGGCCACAAGAAACTATTCCAATTGCCAGTAAACATAAAAATGAATTGAGTTGCAAGAGCAGGTTTAGACAAAGGCAAAACTATTTTAAAGAAAATCCCAAATCGTGACAAGCCGTCAATTGTAGCTGCTTCTTCTAACTCTTTGGGAAGAGATAAGAAAAATTGCCTCATTAAAAATATTCCAAAATTGCTGGTCAAAAATGGAATTGTAAGACCCATGTAAGTGTTTACCCAGCCCAATTTGCTGAGGAGGATATAAGTTGGTACCATCACTACCTGTCCTGGTACCATCATGAGAGCAAGCACAACCATAAACAATAAATTTCTTCCAGGAAAATTTATTCTTGCAAGTGCATACCCTGCCATAGAATTAAACAGTATATTGCCAAGCGTTACTATAACTGCAACTATAGCACTATTTATAAACCATCTCAAAAAGGGAAATTTTGTGATTATCATTTTATAGTTATCTAAAGTCAAATGTTTTATATTTACAGCAAAAGTATTTAATTCACTTGTGGGTTTTAGAGATGTTATTATAGACCATATAAAAGGGCCAAGTGTAATTACTGCATATCCTACTACAACGGTATAAAATAAAAACCGCAACACCTTTTTCATCTATTGCCACCTCCTAATAGGTTTCTTCTTTGAAAAGCTTTCGCTGTATAAGAGTCAATATCAAGATTATTACAAATAATACAAAAGCCATAGCTGAAGCGTAACCCATGTTAAAATCTCTAAATCCTGTCCTATATATATCCAGCACGACTGTCATTGTAGCATCAAGAGGCCCACCAGTCCCTTGGGATACTACATAGGCTTGGTCAAAAACCTGAAAAGTACCAATTAATGACATTACTAGATTAAAAAACACTATTGGCCTCAACATTGGAAGGGTAATTTTGAAAAATCTTTGAAATTTATTAGCTCCATCTACTTCCGCAGCTTCGTACAATTCTGATGGTATATCCTGTAGCCCGGCAAGAAAAATTACCATGTAATTACCTACAGAAGACCATATCGCCATCATCATAATAGAAGGAAGTGCAAACCTTACATCATTAAACCAAGTAGGACCTTGTATGCCAAATTTAGCCAACAAAGCATTAACTAAACCATCTGCTTTAAATAGATACAAAAATATTACAGAAACTGCAACTGTGGAGGTAACAGTTGGTATATAATAGGCTACTCTAAAAAATGTTTTACCTTTAATATCCGAATTTACAATTAATGCCAGTATTAAAGCAATAACAAGCTGTGTTGGTACTACTCCTAAAGAGTAAAGTGTTGTATTTAAAAGAGCTCTTTTAAACGTTGGGTCACTGAATAATTTTATATAATTTGCAAATCCAATCCATCGGCTTGCTTCAGGATTTAAAAAAGAAAATTCTTTAAAACTTATAATAAAAGCATAAATTAATGGTCCTATCAAAAAAATAGATATTGAAGCAATAAAAGGTAACACAAAAGCATACCCTGACAAAGCTTCGTATAAATACCTCTTTTTCATAGTCATTTTAGCTTCCATAAGTACATCCTTCCCTTCAACCTTAAAAAATCATAATTGCAGCACCTTATTTTAGTAAGGTGCTGCTTGTTTAAATTATTGTCCAACTTCCTTTTGTGCATTGTCAAGAGCTTGTTGAGCACTACTAATTTGCTTCATTATTAATGCTTCACAAGCTTTATTAGCCGCATCTACCACCTTTGTGCCATACAAACCGAATTGCCATGGTACCGCATAAGAAGCACCATCTACAAAGGCAGCTCTTTCAGGATATTTCTCCTTAAATCCTTCTTGCATAGACTTTCTCGATGGAAGTGCAAGGCCTGAATCTACTACAAATTGCTGTCCTTCTTTACCGGTTAAAAACTCAATAAGTTTAAAGGCTTCATCTTTATGTTTGCTGTTTTTATTCATCACATATGCAACAGTAAAAGCCATTGTAGATTTTTGCTTTCCTGCTGGGAGCTCTGCTATACCATAGTTTAAATCAGGAGCTTTTTCTTTGATGAATGGTATCATCCAGCCACCTTCTATTGCCATTGCAGCTTTTTTAGCAGCAAAAGCATCTCCATTCCAGCCTTCTCCCATGTTTTGTGGCGTGTCAGCAACTTTGTCTTTTGTGATGAGACTCACATAAAAATCAAGTGCCTGTGTATTCTCTGGCAGATTTAAAGTAACTTTTCCATCTTTATACACTGAACCGCCATTTTGATTGATAAAAGCATCAAATCTTGCAAGGTCTGCTGATAAAACCAAACCTTTGACACCGTCTTTTGTCAACTTTTTAGCTACATTTCTTAATTCCTCCCATGTTTTTGGAGGCTCATTTATTCCAGCCGCTTTAAACATGTCTTTGTTATAAAACAAGGCTAGAGTATTGAAATCCTTTGGCAAACCATAAGTCTTTCCTTCCCACTGAAAAGCGGAAAGCAAAGCAGGTTCGAAATCATTTACATCCACATTGTATTTCTTAATATAATCATCTAATGGCTCTAAAACCCCGGATGACATAAGCTGTGGTGCCGGCATGCTGTCAAGATAGAATATATCTGGTGCTGTATTTGACGCCAGTTCTGTTTGTAATTTTTGCATGTAATCTCCCACAATTGTCTCAATTTGCACATCTATATTCGGATATTTTTCTTTAAACTTAGCTATTTGGTCATCCACTATTTTCTTTTCTGCTGGAGATGATGACCACATGCCTAATTTTATAGTAACTGGTTTTGCTGTCTCTTGTTTTTGCGTATTTGTCTCATTGGCACTGGAAGTATTATTTTTACTAGAGGAACAGCCAGCCAAAACAGTTGACAACAAGAAAATCGTCAAAACAAAGATACTTAAAAATTTTTTACTCATTACCACTTTCCCCTTTCACAATTTTATATTAAAATATTTTGCTGAGGACATTAAACTTAACTCTAAATTCACTTATCCCCCCTTAAAACTTAATCAATTTATTTTAAGGTATAGCAGGTTACCACCTGCCTGTACCTTTTTGACTATTGTAACGTAATCTCTTTCCCTTTTACCTTTACTTTTATATTTCCTTTTCCTTCTAATTTTTTTACTGACACATCCTCTTTTGTAACAATTACCTCAATTAAATTACCTTTCCAGAATACTTTATAGGAAAGTTTGTCCCATTTTTCTGGCAGCCACGGATTTATATTTAATATCCCTTCTTTGTCAATTTCCATTCCGCCAAATCCAAAAACAGCTACTTGCCATGTACCACCAGCTGATGCAGCATGCAAACCTTCTTTAGTGTTCCCCTGATTGTCCACAAGGTCCACGTTGGCACTTCTCATAAAAGACTGGTATGCGTTTTTGTGGTCCCCTACTTTTAACCCCATAATGGCATACATACTTGGACCTAAAGAAGATTTGTGCATAGTTCGCTTTTCATAATATTCGTAATTGATTCTTTTGGTCTCTTCGTCAAATTCCTCACCTAACAAAAGCATCAACATAACAACGTCAGCCTGTTTAATAAGCTGTGTATCACCCAATCTCGTTATATCAACACCTTCAGGCCATATAGGCATATTGTTTTCATCAAATTTATCAATAACATAATCTTTTTTATCAAAATAGCCTTCAAATTGTTCTATCAGTTTTTTGTTTTCGTCATAAGGTATATATATTTTTTCTTCAACTTCTTTCCACTTTTCCATTTCCTCATTTGTCAAACATATCTTGTTTGATAGTGTGTGATAATGCTCTGGGTATTTTTCTTTTAACATATTGATTAGTTCAAGTCCCTTTTTAATATTCCATTTTGCAAGGTAATTAGTATAAGCATTATTATCAACATGTTCATGAAACTCATCAGGACCTATGACATTGTTTATTTCATACCTATCTAATTCTTTTACATATTCACATCTAGATACCCAAAACCTTGCAGTCTCAAAAATGATTTCTGCACCGTAATTCAACAAAAACTCAATATCTTCTGTCGCTCTAAAATACTCCCACACTGCAAAAGCTATATCAGCAGTTATATGATGCTCTAAATCACCCGTCCATATTCTTACAGGGTTTCCCATGTAATCAAATCCCCATTTAGGTGTCTCTTCCTCTCCTGTATCTGCAGATTCCCAAGGATATTGTGCTCCCTTATACCCGTTTAAAGCTGCATTTTTTCTCGCCGCATTAAGCATATTGTACCTGTACATTAGAAGTGTTTTCGCTGCTTTTGGATACACATATATGAAAAACGGAAGCATAAATATTTCTGTATCCCAAAAGATATGGCCTTTGTACCCCTCACCGTGTAAAGCCTTTGCAGCAATACTTACCAGGGGGTCATTTTCATTGACAGAACTCATGAGATGAAAAATATTAAACCGCAAAGCTTTATCTGCTTCCTCATCCCCTTCAATATTTATATCTGCAACAGACCAAAGTTTCCCATATACCTCAATATGTCTATGCAGCTCTTTGTCAATACCTTCTTGAGCAAAAGCAAAAAGTTCTTTTTCCACCGTACTCTTTAATAAGCCTTTTTTTACGTCTCTTGAAGTATAGGTTATAACAAATTTGTCAATCACCACTGTATTGTTTTTTCTACCCTCAAACTCAAAGTATTCAACACTGGTTTCACCCAAAGGCAAAAATCTTCTAAATTTGGCTACATTATTTTTCTCTCCATCTTCATAATGATATACCCTTATAGTACTGCCTGTGGCAATGCGAATATCATTGTCAATAGTTGCTGTTTCAAGATAACACCCACTTTTATTGAAACTGCTGTTGTCAACTACCTTCAAATGTTTTACTCTATACTTTGGATTATCTGCTGAATTTAAAACAGTTCCATCAATGAGACTCTCTACCCCTATCAGCCCACTGTAATTTACAGGTGTCACAAATAGCTTAATTGCAGAACGATGACGGTCACTGCGGCTTAAAAATCTGTATCCCTCAATTCGAGTAATTCTATCTTTGCTGTCTTTTATCAACGCGTTCCTAAATAGAATACTTTTTTTCATATCAAGAATTCTTTTGAATTCCAGCAACTGGCATTTATCCAAACTTAATTCTTCACCTTCAATATACAACTTGATTCCCAGCCAGTTTTGAGCGTTTACTATTTCTCTCACTTGTGCATCAGCCTTATCAAAAATCCCTGCTATAAAATTCCCAGGCTTTTCTCCTTCACTTCCCTCTTCAAAAGTACCTCTTACGCCCATGTAGCCATTCGTAAGTGTAAAAATAGTTTCATATTTGGGATTTACATTTGAACTGTACTCATCTTGAAAAATAAGCCATCTGTCTTCACTTATTAAATTGTTTACATCTTTTAAAAACATATGCTTTACCACTTATAGACCTCCATCCTTACTAAAAATTTTATCCGAAACGTTTTGGATAACTTTTAAAAAAATTATATTTTTCTAGCCGAATCTCTGATTACAAGTTTATGAGGAATTAATATATGTTGAGGTTTTTCACCTTTTATAATAGACAAAAGATGTTTTGCCGCTGTATAACCCATCTTAAAAGTATCCTGTCGTATAGTAGTGAGCCCTGGAGTGATAAGGGATGCAAGTTCAATATCATCAAAACCTACAATAGAGATGTCATCAGGAACTTTCATGCCTAAGTCTTTTGCTGCCTTGAAAGAACCTATTGCCATCAAATCAGAAGCATGGAAGATAGCGGTTATTTCTGGATTTTCAAATATAAGCGTTTTAAAAGAGTTATATCCACCTTCTTGAGTAAAATCATCAAAAACTACATATTCCTCTTTATAAGGTATATTATTTTTTTCAAGAGCTTTTTTATAACCTTCTAACCTTTCAAAACTTACAGCCGCATCATTATGCCCATTTATAAATCCAATATTTCTATGTCCCAACTTTATAAGATAACTTGTAGCCTCAAAAGCTGCCTGAACGTTATCCGAACTTACATATCCCACTTTATCAGTAAGTATCGGTATATCAATCAGAACAGTGGGAATTTGTGTTTTCTTTATCTCTTCAATGTAAGGATCGCTTAATTTTAAGCCTTCTACAATAGCACCTTCCACTTTTCTGTCATTGCAAAGCTTCTCATAGGAAGTTATGTCTTGGCTTTCTGGGTCTACAGTAAAAAGTATAAGGTCATATTTATCTTTTCTTAATCCTGCTTTTATTCCTGCAAGCACTTCGAGAAAGAAAGGATGATACGCCCCCGGCTTTATTAACTCAGAAACAACCAATCCAACCGTATGAGTCTTATTCGTAACAAGTCCTCTTGCAATAGAGTTTGGAGTATAATTAACTTTTTCCGCTATTTTTTTAATTCTTTCGCGGGTTTCCTCACTTACATCCGGATATCCGTTTAAAGCTCTTGAAACCGTCGTAACAGATACACCCGCATATTTTGCTATATCTCTTATTGTAACTGCCATTTAATATCCACCTTTTCCAAAACGTTTTGGTTGTTCAGTTTCATTTTATCAAAAACCTTTTCACCTGTCAACAGATTTTTTCTTTCCATAAGGACACACTTCCATACAAATACCGCATACATATCCTCTTCCAATGTGTTTAAAATTTTTATTCATATATTCACTGCAAGCTCTTGCATCAACTATTTCTTCTCTCGGCATTCCCTCTTTCCATAGAGTACCATAAAGTGCTATAGCAGGACAAGCTTCTACACATAATTTGCAGCTGCCACATTTACTTTCAGCAATGGGGGTTCCTGTTTCAAAAAGCATATTTGTTAGAACTGTTCCTAATCTCACTCTTGGTCCATACTTTTCGGTCACAAGAAGGCCATTTTTTCCTATCCAACCAAGCCCTGCTCTTGTAGCGGCAGTTTTATGTGGAAAAAGTCCCCTGTATTCCCCCAAATCAGCAATCGATTGAGAAGCAGGAACAGCTAATGCTTTATAGCCCCATTCTTCAAGAATAAGAACTGTTCTTAAGGTTATCTGGTCAATTAGGGTATTTACAGAACGGTAATGGTGATAATAAGTGTGAGTAGGCTTATTCTCAATTTCATCCACTATTCTATCCGCTAATTTTATTACAACTGTAATGCCATAAGGAATATCTGAAAGATTATCGGGAAGGATACCTGTAAGATTTGAAAAACCTACTAAAGAGGCTCCCCATTCCTTTATTTTTTGCTCTAAAATTTTTTGTTTCTCCATCTATATCAACCCTTTTAGTAAAATTTATACACATAAATATTTTAGCACAACAAAATTATATTTTTTAAAATTTTTCAAAGTATATTTTTTATCCACCTACACAAATTAAGTATGAGAAAGAGTAAGGAGGGATTTAAATGGCAAGAGGTAGTTGGAATGATCGGCCAAAAATGGTACCAGAAGCTCACAAAGCCCTTGATAATATGAAATACGAAATCGCATCAGAACTTGGTCTTCCAGTTAAGCAAGGTTCTGAAGATTATTGGGGATATATATCTAGCCGAGATTGCGGTAAAGTAGGAGGACAAATGTTAAGGCGAATGGTTCATTTTGCTGAATCTGCCCTGTCAAGAGGCATCAGTATATATGGTTCTACTCCTGCACAAGGCGGCCCTCAAGGTGCTGCAGGAAGTGAATCAGAATACATGCAAAAATAGTGATAAAAAAGAGAGTATTTTCCCATACTCTCTTTTTTTATTACATATTTTGTGATAGAATTAATTTAAACATACCACATATAGTATTATTGCGAGGTGGTAACTTGGCTTACGAAATACAAGAATTAGCTGAAAATAAATTAATTATATTATACATCTTAAACAGAATAAATATGCCTATTACAGACGAGCAAATAAGCAAAATTATTTTAGATAACAAACTTATGAACTATTTCTATTTAAGACAGTACCTTGACGAATTAATAGAAACTGGCTTTATAAAGTTAGAAGAAGAAAAATATTTTATCACAGAAGAAGGTATAAACATTTTAAAACTATTTTTCACAAGAATTCCCTTTGAAACACGTCAAAAAATAGATGAGTACATCCTTTTAAACAAAGAAAGAATAAAACAAGAATCCCAATATATAGCTACTTATTATAAAAAAGACGAAAATCAATATATAGCCAATTGCAAAGTAGTAGAAAATGATATAGTTTTGATTGAACTGAACATAAACGTAGTAAACAGCGAACAAGCAAAACTCATTTGCGATAATTGGAAGCAAAAATCTCAAGAAGTGTACGCCTATATAATCAAAGCCCTCACGGGTCAATAACAAGCCCTTGGGGCTCTTTTCTCGTTTTAATAAAATTTACTATTCTCATTTCCTCAATGTCAATTATATTCACCTTGTTTTCTTCCACAGAAGAAACATACGCGAACTTATCTAAAACAGTCAAATAAGCAGGTGCATTTCCACAAACAACTTCTTTTTTGTGTTTTGTAAATAAATCTATTTTGCACAGGGTATTAGAATAAGAATTAAGTACATATAAAAAGTTTTCCTTTTTCCGCACCATAGTAGGAACCTTTCCTACTCCTATTTCATCAATTACTTTAAAATTTTGCAAGTCTATAATAGAAATTTTCCCATTTATTCCTGTTTCAAAATAACTTTCTACCACATATAAATAGTCCCAATCCTCAGAAAAAGTCATTCCTATAGGTCTTGCTCCTGCTCCAATAAACTCTACAATTTTATAACTATAAGGGTCAATTAATAAAATTTCATCCGAGTTCATATTGCTAACAAAAATCAAATTATACTTTTCATTATAAACTATGTCTTGTGGAAAGCTCCCTACTTTAACTTGCCCTATTACTTTTTTCTCTTCAATATCAAAAATACTTATCGCATCTGAATCTCCATTAACCACTAATATACAATCTTTATATATAACACCATTATTAGGATAATTCCCTACATACAAGGAAATTTCTAGAGTAAAATTTTCTAAGTTTATTATGCTAATTGAATTATCATAAGCATTTAAAGAATATAGTTTTTGCCTGTGTTTATCTAAAATCAATCGATGCGGACCACACAAATACTTAGAATAGATATTTAATGGTAGATGTTTATTGTTATATGAGTTGATTTTTGCAAAATCTCTGTGATTTGTCTCCAAATTAACTCGCTCAATAATATCTTCCCCCATATCGGCGATGTAAATGTGCAAAACGCATCCCCCCACATATTAGCATAATTCCATAATATGCAGGAGGACTTAAACAGGACCACACGTTTTTAGCTTTTGGGTAAAGTTTAAAACCTGCATAAATAAAAATGGTCGGGGCAACAGGATTTGAACCTGCGACCTCACGGTCCCGAACCGCGCGCGCTACCGCTGCGCCATGCCCCGACACATTATTCATTTTATCATACTCCTTTCCTTTTTTCAATAAACAAAATGTTGATGATAGTGTCAAGATACTGTAGGATTTTTTA
Source organism: Thermoanaerobacter sp. CM-CNRG TB177 (assembly GCF_018588165.1). NCBI lineage: Bacteria > Bacillati > Bacillota > Clostridia > Thermoanaerobacterales > Thermoanaerobacteraceae > Thermoanaerobacter > Thermoanaerobacter sp. CM-CNRG TB177. The sequence goes on along the minus strand of NZ_JAFCAC010000060.1, from coordinate 97,294 downwards.
AGACAACCCCTGTAATCATAAGAACATATTATTCTAAAATCATAGTCATATAGTTTTAAGCATATTCATTTTTGGGTTTTACGCTTTTGGGTAAATGCCATTTTGAATATACCTTCTCCCCCGGATTGAACTAGGAGAAAGTTGTTTTATGGCACCAACCATCTCCGAAGTGCTCAGGTTACACCCCTGCATTTCCCTATCCCCTCCGGAGAAAAAGATACACTTATATATCCAATTATTCTGTAATATTTATATCGCTTTGAGCTCTAAATACTAGCTCACCACTTATAGTTTTTTGACTTTCTTTAGCTCCTAATATCATTGACATTTCTACAGTAAATTAAGCTCCTAGATTTTTAACGGTGAGGTCAGTTATAAAAATTTTTACCTACCTAATCTTGACATGGTAAAAAATTTGACATAAAATTAAGTAGAAGGGAAAAACAGAAAATGGAGGTAAGGAAAAAGATTATGTAATATCCCCCAAAAATATTAGGGAGGGAGATCTTTTATGAAACATCAAATAAGATTAACAGCAGTACTGCTTATAACAACGTTTTTAATAGGAATAGTGATTACAGGATTTACTTCAATAGCGAAAGCAAGCACAAAAGAATCGGTTAGTTTGAGTAATACAACAAATTTTGATGACCCCATTGCAGTAATTAAAGGGATGATTCAAGCAATTAATGATCAGGATCCTTATGAGTATATGAACTATTTTACCAATTCTAATCGCACAGCCATGACACAATTTCTTTCAAATAATAAATCAGAATCATTCTTTAAAGAGAAGGAAGCTAAGTTGATTCAAATTAAAGAGCTTCCAAAAGAAGTAGGTGTAGTAGCTGCAGGCATATCACCTGGAGAAAACTTAAATTTAGATGATACACGTATCTTTTATGCCGAAATTAACTTTAAAGTGGATAAAGAAGATAAATGGCTATATAATGGTACAAACCATCGTGTTATTGTTGTTACAAAAGAAGATGGAAGCTGGAAAATAGTAAGGCTATCAGTCCCATCCATAGAATACTTAAAAGATACCGGCAATGGATTTAATTCAGATGCTGAAAATATTGCTGTTAAAATCGAAAGTACTCTTGATAAAAAAGGACAAATAATGAATATGAAAGGTGCGGTTATTGATAATATTGCTGCAAGTGAAAAACAGCTAAAAGATGAGAAATTAAATGCTAGAGCTATTGAACCTGAAATAAGTATAGATAGTACAGCAGCTGATGAACATACGAGGCCTTCCAAGATCAGGGTTTACATGACAAACTCAGTAAATATAAATCATTATGGTTCCGGAACTTACCCTGTTGATTTTGGAGAGTATGTATATAATGTACTGCCAAATGAATGGGGCGACTGGTACAATACGGCGAAAACAGCAGTTCAAGCTGGAGCTATAGCTGTAAAAATGTATGGTTGGTACCATGTGTATCATCCAAAATGGAATTTTAGCCCTTACTATGCTGACGTACAAGATAATACAAATGACCAAGTATATAAATACAATTCAGCGACAACTAATTTTAATAAAGCAGTTAATGATGTTGGAGGGATTGGTGTCGATATACTCAGTGGATCGTCTTATGTTCTATTTGAAGTGCATCACGTAGCAGGATATGAAGGACCAGGCGGGCAATATAGTGGTACGATGTGGCAATATGGAACGTTATATTGGGCAAAACAAGGTAAAGGCTATACTTACATGTGTCATTATTATTGGGACAGATCGTCAACTCAGCCAATACATTTCTTTTACTATTAGAAATTATTTAATTGAGTAGGAATAATTAATGTTTTCCTACTCAATTTTAAAGTTTAGGAGGTATTGTAAATGCGAATAAAAAAATTAACGATATTGGTTTTATTTTTATTTTTTTTATATGGATGTCAGTATCATATTTTTGATAAAAATCAAGTCAAAGTAATCAAATATTCCGTTCCGAATTTAGGATATTTCTGTCCGATTTTTTTTCAAGGGAAAGAGGTTTTAGCACAGCAGGGGCAAGATACACCAAGGGATTTAACAAATATGACTTTGTATTCTAGTAAAGATTTTAAGAAATACAATAAAATAGCTTTATTTGAAGGTCATTTTGGACAATTTTATGTTTCACCGTATAATTCAAAAGAAATATTTTTTATGTCTACTGAAGGGAAAGAAGGAACAGAGCAAATTGTTTTCAAAAGCAACGATGGCGGAAAAAGTTGGGGGCAAGTTTATTATAATTCAGATGATAGTATGATGCTAGCTGATATGACATTTAGTCCTTCCAATAGAAACGAAATATTTTTAGTTAAAAATGATAAAGAACATGGCATTGAAATAATAGAAAGCCATGATTCGGGGATTCATTGGAGCAAGGCAAATTCTACAAAAGAGATTATTATGTCTACTCATCTTGTGATTGATCCTAATAATTCTAAGCATTTTTTAGTTTCTGCTTCAAATGGTCTTTGGGAGAGCATTGATGGAGGTGTTTCGTGGAAACAAATAACTACCTCAGAGTCTTTGACAGCTATTTTTGCTCCTTCTAAAAATGATAATGTGTACTTCACAACTAGAGAATCCATTAATGAAGGATGTATATATGAATTAAATAATGGGAAAATAAAAAAAATTAGCATTCCAAACATGGGGGAGTTAATTTACAACGTTGGAATTGCTTATCAAAACAGTACAGGAAAAGTATATGTTATAGTAATACGGCAAAATGAAAGCAATTCTCTGTATGATACTACTTTATATTACATTGAAAATGATTCTTTTATCAAAGTAACTAATATTAAGAGTAAATATAGTATTCTTCCAAATTTGATTTTTGACGCTACAAACCAGAATGTTATATACTTTTACAGCTATAAAAATATATACAAAGTAGTATTATCTTGATCTGGATGAAGAAGGCTGAATCTATTTCAGTCTTTTTTACTGTTATTTCTCCGACTTCTTATGACTAAAGCAAGGCCTAATAAGATTATCATTATTGAGATTATCGTGTTTGGATTAAGCCATGCGATGGAGAATTGGTTGTATAAGATGGATACATAGCTTAATATTACAGCGGTGGTTATAACCACACCAAGCCCATCAGTACAAAATCTCTGCTTACGATGTAAAGCTGAAAAAGACCTATTGCAATAGATAGAATGTATAAAGACCATGTGTATTCAGAGTAAACCCAGTTTGTAAAGATGTCAAAGTAAAAAAATGATGCCCATTGATGTCAGTATACCATCAGGAACCAATATTTCAGGATTTTTCCTTTGATTTAAGTAGTTTACTTCCATCATTTATTTTAGAACTACTTAAGACAGTAAGCTTAGCTTTGGGCATAGCTGGAGCCTTTTTACCATTCTTGATAAGTTGATAATACTTACCCTTGTAAGAAAAAACAGACCCTTCAATGATAGTACGTTCCTCCTTTGCACATAAGATATAATCAAGGTTAATATTAGAATCAAGTGGCCTAAAATCAGGTTCAGGATTTTCAGGTTCGACACCAAACTTTTCATTGTAAGCAACAATAAATTGCGATAAAAATGCACTAGCAGCTTCCATAGTATCAATCTCATGAATCTTAAACTCAATAGGAAGCCTGCTTTGAAGCGTATCCCATAGCTTTTCAATGCGGCCTTTAGCTTGTGGAGAATTAGCCTTAATAACGTTGATTCCAAGCTCTCCCATAGCTCTTTCAAACTGCGTAAGATTAACTGTCTTTCCCTCTAATTGCTCTTCTATAGATAATTTACCGCTATTAGGAAAGACAAAGATAGTGGGACGGTCAGAGTATATACTGATAGGGATACCATGGTTGTTAACGATTCGTCTTATGACCTCAAATATCCCTCCATACATTCGTTTGGAGCAAAAAAGTACAAGAATTTCACCGGTAGCGTCATCTATAGCTCCATGTAGAGTAAATGCTTTATTACCTATGAGCCATTCATGTGGAGAAGCATCAATCTGAACCAGCATTCCCTTTTGAGGTTTTCTCTTTCTTCGATGATGAAATTTACGCTTACGATGTTTTTTAGGGCTTTTAATACCCTCATTAGTCAAGATCCTATATATTGTAGAATAACTCACATTAATATTTTCATGTTCTTCCAGTAGCTCAGATGTTTATGTTACACTAAAAGTATCCCAGTATTTCAACTGAAAAATCCCCCCTTTAAGATAAAATTTCTCTCATGAAATAAGATCATGAGGGAGCGGTAGAGTTGATTTCATTGAAAGACAAAAAAGAAATAATATTATCACATATTAGAGATAGTAAATCTCAAAGACAGATATCTAGAGAAACTGATATCGATAGAAAAGTTATCAGAAAATATATAAAAAAATATGAAGAAAAGAGAATGGACTTGATAAATGAAGGGAAAATAGATGGAAATACAAATATTTAAGAGATCATTGATGACATAATTGAGAAACCTAAATACAATGTTAAAAATAGGCATAAGATAAAGTTAACTGATGAAGTGATAAATCGCATAAAATTTTATCTTAGAGAAAATGAGCAAAAAAGGTATTTAGGACAGTACAAACAACAAAAAAAGAAAATGGATTACTACAGTTATAAGAAAAGTCATCTTCATATATATCTATATCAATATAAGAGACAAAGGGGACGGTTCCTTCCGTCTGAGTTTTTATTCTACTTTAACGGAAAGGAAGGGAGAATTGCTGTGGAACTATTACCTATAGGTGTTATACACAGTCCTTATAAAAAGAAAGGGGAAGCGCCTCATCAAGGAAGGGCTAGGAATGAGGAGGCAACATTATGTATAAACTATCGATTTAAGCTCCTAGATTTTTAACGGTGAGGTCAGTTATAAAAATTTTTACCTACCAAATCTTTACACGGACTTTCTACTACTTCCTTAGTGAAATTTAGAGCATTTTGTAGTATAATATCCTCAAAGATATGTTTTTTCATAAGAGACACCCCTTTCTGTAATGTTTCGTTTCCAAGTTCTATTTTATCACGGGGGTTGTCTCTTGTTTTTTTCACTCAAAAAAAAATCCTACGATAATTTTACACTATGAATAAAGTTATAGCCCTACCCAAACTCAAAACTATTTAATTATTTTTTCAAAAACCATTATTAGTAGCAAACTTACCTGAACAATAAATCAGGCGGTCGAAAGACCGCTTTATCATACGTCTATTATTTTTTCCATCAATTCATTCATGTTATATTTGATTTTTTGTTCTTTAGCAATCCTTAAGAGTCTCAAATATTCTTGTCTTGCAAAATCGTACTTTAGCCTTGCTAACTTTATCTTGAGGTAGTTGTCATTTTCCAGCATTTCTAAATTTCTTTCTGCTTCTTTCATCGCCTTTAGTGCCTTATCTATCTCCTGTAACAATGCAGTCCCCGTTATTTCCATAACAACCACCTTCTCATTACGGCCTTTACACCTTACATTATATTAAAACTATATCTTAATTATTACCTTTTTAAGCATAGACCTCACATAACCAATCATGTACAATGAACCACAAAAAAGTACCATATCCTCTTCCTTAGCTATATCCAAGGCATATTTTACCGCGTTTTCAATATTTTCAATTGAAATTACGTTTTCTTTATCTATCTTTTGTGCAAGTTCACTTGCTTTATAAGCTCTTTCACTTATTGGGGTAGTTGTTATTATAATATCTGCCTCTGGCACAATGATATTCAGCATTTTCTGTGTATCTTTGTCTTTAAGCATTCCAATTACTAAAATCAATTTATCATATTTAAATAATTTTAGAGACTCTTTCAAAACAGTCATTCCTTGAGGATTGTGAGCACCGTCTATCACTACGTAGGGTTTTTTTCTCATTACTTCCAATCTTCCAGGCCATTTTGCCCTATAAAGCCCTTCCTTTATATCTTTTTCTGTGATTTCGTATCCATACATTCTTAATTTTTCTACGCTCTCAATCGCTAAAGCAGCATTGTAAATCTGATGTTCCCCCAATAAAGTAATTTTTAAGTCCTTGTATTTTTTGTAGTCAAAAATCTGAAAATCAGGGTTTTGTTCTTTTATAATTACGTTACTTTTTTCAAGTACAGTCAAATAAGCATTTCTTACTTCACAGGCTTCTATGATGACCTTCATCGCTTCTGGTTGTTGATAAAAACTCACCACAACTCCCTTTTGCTTGATGATTCCAGCCTTTTCATAAGCAATTTCTCCTAAAGTATGCCCTAATCTGTCTGTATGGTCATAATCAATTGTCGTTATAACAGAAACCAAAGAAGAATCTATGGCATTTGTCGCGTCAAATCTGCCTCCAAGTCCTACTTCTAATACTACAAAATCCACCTTTTCATCGTAAAAATATTTAAAAGCAATTGCAGTTACCACTTCAAATTCCGTCGGATGATTGTATCCTTCTTCTACCATTTTAGATATTATAGGTTTTATATACTCAACATAGTAAATCAACTTTTCCTTGGAAATATTTTCTCCGTTTATTCTCATTCTTTCTTCAAATTCTTCGAGATAGGGGGAAGTATATAAAGCTACTTTGTATCCACCCTGCTGCAAAATGTTGCTTATAAAAGCTGATGTAGAGCCTTTTCCATTTGTACCAGCAACATGAATAATTTTAAGACTTTTTTGAGGATTCCCCATATAACTTAATAATCTTCTTATATTTTCTAATCCCAACTTTATGCCAAATTTGTATGTACCATGTATGTAGCTAATCGCTTCTTCATAGTTCATTTAAGCCCATCTCCCATATAAACGGATTTTACAAAAACAACCCCATCAAAACTTCGTCTACATACTCATCTCCAATTTTAAACTGTCGTCTTCTTCTTCCCTCTTCTTCAAAGCCAAATTTTTTGTAAAGATGTATTGCTACTTCATTGGTACTAAAAACACTAAGGCAAAGTTTTTCATAACCTTTGCTTTTTGCCCAATTAATAGCTTCTGTAAACAATTTTGTTCCGATTCCTATATTCCTAAATCGAGCGTCTATACTTATACCTATTTCTCCTACATGTTGTACTTTAGGAGACCTTCCTCCATAATAACGAAAGAGAGTAAGGCAGCCTACGATTTCTCCACCGTAGTCTGCCACTAGGATCAAATCTTTGTTGCGGTCTAAATTTTTAATAAGCTGTTTTTCTTCCTCCTCAGACCAATTAAATGTCTCTGACACCATATACAATTTTTCTCTTCCAACACTGTTTAAAAGCTTTATTATCCCCCTCGCATCTTTTATCTTAGCCTCTCTTATAACCAGTTGAGGCTCTTTTTGTGGCCTTTTAAACAAAGATAACATACAAATCCTCCTAATAGAGGCTAACTCTTTAATAACTTAAGTCTTTCCTCTATGTTTTTAAGCATTGTAGTATATTTTTCCAATTTTTCTCTTTCTGCATTAACTACTTTTTCTGGCGCTTTTTTGACGAAATTTTCATTGTTTAAAAGCCCTTGTGCCCTTTCTATTTCGCTTATCACCTTTTGTCTTTCTTCATTAAGCCTCTTTATCTCTTCTTCTAAATCTATTAAATCTTCAAGTGGAAGTACCACCAATCCTCCTTCTATTGCTCCGCTTAAAGCTTTATGAGGAATTTTACTTTTATCTGTTTCAATTACAACTTCGCTAGCACCTGCAAGTTTCATTATATAATTTGTACCTACTTCAAACACCTTTACATAATTTTCATTTTCAACAGCCACAATAACTTTTGCTTTTTTAGAAGGAGAAACATTTGCTTCTGCTCTTAAATTTCTAATGGTCCTAATAGCTTCCATTATAATCTCAGCATTTTTTGCTTCTTCAGTGAAATCCAGTTCTTCTTTGTATTTCGGCCATTCAGCAACCATTATGCTCTCGCCCTCATGAGGTAAATTCTGCCATATTTCTTCGGTTATAAAAGGCATAAAGGGGTGCAAAAGCCTCAAAGTATTATCAAGTACATATCTTAAAACAGACTTTGTAACCTTTTTAGCTTCAAGGTTATCACTGTATAACACAGGTTTACTTAGTTCTATATACCAATCGCAAAATTCGCTCCACACAAAGTCATAAAGTTTTGTCGCAGCTATTCCTAACTCAAATTTTTCTAAATTCTCTGTCACTTCTTTTACTATATTGTTATACCTTGTCAAAATCCACTTATCAGCAATAGTTAACCCATCCGTATAAAGGTTAGTATCATTATCAGTTAAATTAAGTAGCACATATCTTGAAGCGTTCCACAATTTATTTGCAAAGTTTCTGCTGAGTTCAACTTTGTCCTGACTAAACCTCATATCGTTTCCTGGAGCATTTCCTATAACTAATGTAAACCTTAAAGTATCTGCTCCATACTCTTCAATAACCTCTAATGGGTCTATCCCATTGCCAAGAGATTTGCTCATTTTTCTACCTTGAGCATCCCTGACTAAACCATGTATCAAAACATGCTTAAACGGTACTTCTTTCATAAATTCCAAACTCATAAAAATCATTCTTGCAACCCAGAAGAAAATTATGTCATATCCCGTAACAAGCACATCAGTAGGATAGAAGTATTTGAGGTCTTGGGTTTCCTCCGGCCAACCCATAGTAGAGAAAGGCCAAAGTGCAGAACTAAACCAAGTATCTAATACATCTTCGTCTTGATGTATGTTGGTACTTCCACAAGCTTCACATTTTTGCGGGTCTTTACGCGATACAGTTATATGGCCACAGTCATCGCAGTACCAGGCAGGAATTCTGTGTCCCCACCATAATTGCCTGGAAATACACCAATCCTTTATGTTTTCTAACCAATTAGTGTATATTTTTTCGAATCTTTCAGGGACAAACTTAATTTTTCCTTCTTTTACAACTTCTAAAGCAGGTTTAGCCAAAGGCTCCATCTTTACAAACCACTGCTTGGAAAGTAGAGGTTCAACTACCGTATCGCATCTGTAACAATGTCCCACATTGTGAACGTGGTCTTCAACTTTTAGAAGTAGTCCAAGATTTTTGAGGTCTTCAACTATTCTTTCTCGCGCCTCATACCTATCAAGCCCTTTATATTTTCCCCCGTTTTCATTAATCGTCGCATTCTCATTCATTATATTGATAAATTCAAGATTGTGTCTTATCCCCATCTCAAAGTCATTTGGATCGTGAGCAGGTGTAACTTTAACAGCACCTGTTCCAAATGAAGGGTCAACGTAGCTGTCAGCAATTACAGGTATCTCCCTTCCTACAAGTGGCAGTATCAAAGTTTTACCTACCACATCCTTATATCTTTCATCATCAGGATTTACAGCAACTGCTACATCCCCCAGCATCGTCTCAGGCCTTGTAGTAGCTATAACTACATATCCATCTTCACCTTTTATGGGATATTTGATGTACCATAAATGTCCTTTATGTTCTTTATGTTCAACTTCCGCATCAGATAAAGCAGTGTTACAATCAGGACACCAATTTATTATCCTGTCTCCTCTATATATAAGCCCTTTTTCATAGAGAGAAACAAAAACTTCTCTTACCGCCCTCGAACACACCTCATCCATAGTAAAGCGCGTCCTTGTCCAATCACAAGAAGAACCCAACTTTTTTAATTGGCTTAAAATACGGTTTTCGTATTTATCCTTCCAGGCCCATGCCCTTTTCAAAAACTCTTCTCTTCCTATTTCTTTCTTTGTGAGCCCCGTTTCTTCTCTTATTGTGTCTAAAACTTTTACCTCCGTCGCAATGCTGGCGTGGTCTGAGCCAGGTATCCACAAAGCTGAATAACCCTGCATTCTTTTCCATCTTATCAATATGTCCTGCAAAGTATTATCAAGTGCATGTCCCATATGCAATTGCCCTGTTATGTTTGGAGGTGGTATAACAATGGTAAATGGCTGTTTTTCAGAGTCTATTTTAGGAGTAAAATATCCTTTTTCCATCCAAAAAGCATAAATTCTATCTTCAAATTCCTTTGGATTGTACGTTTTAGCTATCTCTTTCATGCCTCACACTCCCTCCGTAAAATTTTAAAACCCTTTCACCCACAAAGGGCGAAAGGGCATTTCGCGGTACCACCTTCATTTATCACTCAAGCTATAACGGGCAGACCCGTTTAAACCTACTAAACTTCGGTTTACAGGCTCCAGAGCTACCTTCAGTGTACCTTTGGCAGGAATCCTTTCAGCCCATGGGATTTCCCTCTCTTTAGCCAGTATACACTTACTCCTCTCTTTCATAGCCCCATATTCTGTTTGATATATAATATATATAAAATCTCACCAATTGTCAACAGTTAAGTTGTTTTAAAGCAAACAATCAGATTAAATTTGCATAAGTATGATATAATGATAATAAGAAGATGTTTTAAATCGAGGTGTAAAAAATGTTAAAATTTCATGTTAAGGCAATTACGATGGACGTAGAAGGAAATTTCTCCGTCCTATTGACAGATGAAGAGGAAAAGAAAGTTTTGCCTATAGTTATAGGTCCACTGGAAGCTCAAAACATAGCTATCCCTCTTCAAGGAATTACACCCCCTCGCCCTTTAACCCCCGACCTTTTAAAATCTGTTATTGAAGAACTTGGAGGAAAACCTGAAAAAGTTGTAATTACTGATTTAAAAGATGACACTTATTATGCGGAGCTTTATATAAAACAAGGGGATAGAGTTATAAAAATAGACTCAAGACCCAGTGATGCGATAGCTTTGGCAATGCGAACCGATATACCAATTTTCATAAATATTCGTTTAGCGGAATTCACTTATGATATGGCAGATTTAAAATTTGATGATGGAGATAGTTAAAATTCTACTGGCCCTCTTAAAAATTTAAGAGGGCTACTTTTTTAAAAAATTGTTAACCATTATGTAAAAATAGTTGACAATTCTTTTAAAAAAAAATATAATAATTGTTGTAATAATACAATGAGGAGGAAAAATATGATAAAAACTAAAGACATGATTTTAGCTTCTCTTTTTGCTGCTATTACTTTTATAATGGGTTTTGTAAAAATCCCCTTACCTTTTTCTCCAGTACCTATCACAGGACAGACTTTTGCAGTAATGTTAGCCGGAGGACTTTTAAATCCTACATCAGCATTTTTAAGCCTTTTTATTTTTGACCTTTTAGGTGCAATTGGAATACCTGTGTTTGCTGGACTTACAGGAGGCTTAAATGTTTTAGTAGGCCCTACAGGAGGATATATTTTAAGTTGGCCCTTTGCAGCTTTTTTAATTTCTTTGACTCTAAAAAATAAAAAAGCAAATTTTATTAATATTTTTCTAAGTTACCTCTTATTTGCAATAATTTTTGTTTATATTTTAGGAGTAACTCAGCTCTCTTTTGTTACCGGAATACCATTTAAAAAAGCCATTTTAGTCGGGGCACTTCCTTTTATACCTGGCGACTTAATCAAGGCATTTATCGCTTCGTATCTCACTTTAAAGTTAAAGCCTATTGTAGAGTCCTATGAAAAAAGGCAAGGTTGATTCCTTGCCTTTTTTAACCATCTCTTTTTATTCAAAAAATTCAATTAGAGAGAGTTACTATACCCTTGAGGAGCAGTATTGGTTTGTCCATTTCCATTTTGCCATTTACCTTTAAAATTTCCTCTTTTTCCTTCAAAATGTTTGAAAAATCCTTGAGGCAATCCGTTTTGTTGCATATTTTTTACCATTGTATCAATTCTATTTTTAATCGTATTTCCTTGGTCCTGAGTAATAACTCCAAAGCTTACAAATTTATCAACTAATTGTTTTTGCAATTGTGCCATTTGTTTGTAATAATTGATTAACTCATTCTTTTGCTGGTCTGTCAATTTAGATGGATCAACACCTCTCAAAATAAACCCCAATCCATCGTTGCCACCGAACATAGCATAGCCTTTTTTATCAGCATTAGCTATTGTGTTATCTATCGCACTTGTGATTTTGTTTGCTTGGTCTTGAGTCAATAATCCTTCAGAAACCAATTTGTTTACTATATCCTTCTGAAGTGACGCCATTTGTTTGTATATTTCTGTCAAGGCTGCTTTTTGTTGTTCTGTAAGCTTTGAAGTATCAATTGGGCCTATTCCAAAATATCCTTTGTCAAATCCTCTTCCGCCACCAATGAAGAAGGGAACATTGTCTTGATTTGCTTTAGAAACTTTGCTATCAATGTTTTTAATTATATTATCTGCTTGTTGTTGAGTTATAAGCCCTTCTGATAAGAGTTTGTTTATAAACTCTTTTTCAAGGTCGGCTATTCTTTTGTTGTAATCTGTAATTATTTGCTCTTGCTCTGGTGTAAGCTTTGATGTGTCAATTCCAAAAAAGCCTTTTATGCTGTTTGTCAGTGGTGAATCAGTATTTGCTGCAAAAACTGTCAAAGGAATTGCTAAAGCCAATACAACTGCTAAAACTATTAACCATTTGTTTCTCTTCATATATGGATACCTCCTTTTAAATTTTTCCTTTTTCATTCTTTATGATACCCAAATAGTTTGAAGTAATTTTATATAATTTGTGAGGAAAGTGTGAAGTTTAATTTTAAATATTGTAAACTGATTAAAAAATAATTAAACTAAAGATGGGAGGTGTTTTTTATGCAAAAAGTTTTAGTAATTGAAGACGAAGAAGGAATGAGAGATATTTTAAAAACTTATTTAGAAAATAATGGATATGAAGTATTGGTAGCTGAAAATGGCAAAATAGGGCTTGAATATTTTAATAATAATAAAGATATAAGCATAATCCTTTTAGATATAATGCTTCCAGATATAAGTGGTTGGAGCCTTTTAAAAACAATTAGAGAAAAGTCAAAAGTGCCTGTAATGATGATAACAGCAAGAGGAGAAGAGTATGATAAACTTTTAGGGTTTGAATTAGGAGCAGATGATTACGTTGTAAAACCTTTTAGCCCTAAAGAAGTAATCGCTCGCGTTAAAGCAATTTTGTCAAGAACTTATGGAGCTTCAGAAGAAGAGGGGAAAACAGAATATGAAGGAATTTCTATAAATGTAAGTTCTAGGGAAGTTACGGTTGATGGAGAAAAAATTGACCTTACGCCAAAAGAATTTGACCTTTTAAAACTCTTAATAGATAATAAAGGAAAAGTTGTATCCCGCGAAAAGTGCCTTAATGAAGTATGGGGATATGATTTTTATGGAGATTTAAGAACAGTTGATACCCATATAAAACAGTTAAGAGAAAAATTAGGAGAAAAGCGCAAACTCATAAAAACAGTGTGGGGAATAGGTTACAAATTGGATGGTGAATAAATTTGAAAGGAATAAGAAAAAAGCTTTTTATCTCTTACCTTATCATAGGCCTTATAATTTTATCTATGTTTTGGCTTACTCAAGTAGTTTTTATTAATAAGATATACTCTTATTACAAAATAAATCAACTTAAAAATTACAGTGAAAAAATTGTAGAAGCAATAAATAACAACGATGAAATGCTTATAAGTGAACTTATTGACAAATCTAATGCCCAAGTCGTCGCAATGACACAAAACAACATAATAATTGCAGGAAATAACAGAGGATACGGTCGAGGTTTGGGAATCCCTGAAGTACTTCTTCACCCTATAAACACTGTAAAAGTTGTAAAATATGAGCATCCTTTTTTGCATATAGAATATCTTTCTATTGTAAGGCCTTTTTTATATAACGGAAAACCCGCTACTTTAATAATGAGCATCCCTATCGCCGCTATAAACGACTCTGTCAATCTTTTTAAACAAGTTTTTTGGCGGATTTTTGTCGTCACAATAGCAGCAATTTTATTTGTGTCAATTTACATGTCAAAAAAGTTTACTCGACCTATACAAATTTTGAAAAATGCTGCTCACCAAATCGCTTCTGGAAATTTAGATGTCAAAATAAATTACAAAGAAGACGATGAATTAGGAGACCTTGCAAAATCTATGAACACAATGGTAAAACAGTTATCTATCACAGACAAGTTCAGAAAAGATTTGATTGCAAATATAAGCCATGATTTAAAAACACCTCTTGGCCTTATAAGAGGATATTCTGAAATGCTTTTGGACTACTATGGAAATGACAAAGAAAAGCGAGAAAAATACTTGAATACAGTGATTAAAGAAACAGAAAGAATGTCTAAACTGGTAGACGACGTGTTACAGCTTTCTAAACTCCAGTCAGGAATGGTAGAAATAAAAGAGGAACCTATAGATTTAGAAAAACTTATATTTGAAACTTTAGACATATTTGAAATTCAAATTTTAGAAAAAAATATAGAAGTAAAGCTTAATAATCTTAAACTTAAGGTAATAGCAGATAGGGAAATGATAAAGCGAGCCATTATAAATATAATAAGCAACGCTATAGCAAGTATGACAAAAGAAGGAACTCTTTCAATAAAGGCAATATCTCAAGATAAAAATGTTTTACTTAAAATATCAGATACAGGATGCGGCATACCTCAAAAAGATTTAGAGCACATCTTTGACAGATATTACAAAGGAAACAAATCAGGCACAGGCCTTGGACTTGCAATAGTAAAAGAAATATTGACATTACACGGCAGTAAATATGGTATAGAAAGTCAAGAAGGAGTAGGAACCACTTTTTATTTTACATTAAAAGCGGGTTAAATCCCCGCTTCAGTTTGTTGACAAAGTTAAAAAATATTCAAAGGAGATATTTTGCATCGTCACTCCGATGTTCCAAAGCGACAAAACTAAACTCGACCTTCGGGTTCCGGCAGGGTACCGGGCACATTCGACATCCTTGTCTTAGTGCCCGCCTCCGCCATCCGTGGCTACGGCCCTGCCTCCACACTTGGTCTCGCTAAGTTTTGTTGCCGCTTTGTCACAAGTCGTTCCTTATGCAAAATATCTCCTTTACGAAAGTTTGTCTATAGTCTGAAGCGGGTTAAATCCCCGCTTTTAATGTTTGAAAAATGTTAAATCAATATATCTCATTATATTCCTGTAAATATCACTAATTGAAATACCAGTATTTATTGCGATTGCTTTAACATCTTCATACTCAGGATAGGCTTTTATAAGTTTTCCATTTAAATATCCTCTTTTCACCCTTACTTTCCCATAAGGAGTCTCTACTATCGAAAAATCCCTATCCAGTTTATGCCTTAAAACTTCATAATACCTTATGCCAAAAGTAGAAGTTTCTCTAAATATTATCTCCTTTAATTTATCAGCATTTTCTTTTTCACAAATTACAGTGAGGAGGGTTCCCGGCCTTTGCTTTTTCATTATAATAGGAGTTAAAAACACATCCAATGCTCCATTTTTAAAGAGCAGTTCAAACAAATATTGATAAAATTCTGGATTCATATCGTCTATATTTGTCTCTAAAATCATCAATGCTTCAGGTTTTTTTTTACTTCTTCTCCTACATATGTTCTCAAAACGTTCGGTATCTCTAAATCCTTAGTGCCAGCACCATATCCGATAGAATTTATCTTCATGTCAGGTATACCACCAAACTCATTCGCTAAAGTTTTTACAATAGCGGCACCGGTAGGTGTCACAATTTCACCTTTTACGTCGCTTTGGTACACAGGTATTCCTTTTAAAAGTTCTGCTGTCGCTGGGGCAGGCACAGGCATAAGTCCATGTTGAGTATCTACAAAGCCCGAACTTACTGGCAATGGAGAAGAAACAATCTTATCTGGCTTTATCATGTCTATAAGTATCGCCGTACCTATTATATCTACTATAGAATCTACTGCCCCCACTTCATGAAAATGCACTTCTTCGGGAGATTTTCCATGCACTTTTGCCTCTGCTTCTGCTAATTTCTCGAACATATCAACACTCATTTTCTTAACTTTTTCCTCTAAATCACTCTTCTCGATGATTTCTCTCACATCTTTCATATGCCTATGATGATGCTCTCCTTCATACAATACTTTAAAAGTCTTAGCACTTATACTATTCTTTTGCGTTTTCCCTATCTCTATATCAAAATTGTCTAAAGCTATTTTCTTTACCTTCTTTTTAAACTCTTCCACGTCCACGTGAGATAATAATGAAGCAATACTCATATCTCCAGAAATTCCAGAAAAACAGTCAAAATACAAAACTTTCATTTAGTTTCCTCCCCTATTTTATTTATTAAGCTGGCAGAATAAGCCGCCCCAAAACCGTTATCAATATTTACAACACTTACGCCACTAGCACAGGAATTAAGCATTGCTAAAAGAGCGGATAATCCGTGAAAATTAGCGCCGTATCCTACACTGGTAGGTACAGCAATTATAGGAGAACTAATTAATCCTCCTAAAACAGTAGGAAGTGCTCCTTCCATACCAGCAACTGCAATCAATACACGGCATTGTCTGATTTCGTCTAATTTATCTAAAAGCCTATGTAATCCTGCAACTCCAACATCATAAAATCTTTTTACAGTGTTTCCCATAAGTTCTGCAGTAATAGCCGCTTCTTCAGCAACAGGCAAATCAGAAGTTCCAGCAGCCACTACTCCAATTATGCCCTTTGTCTTTTCAATTGGCGTATTTCTTATAGAAATTATACGAGCTTTCTCATAATAGACTGCTTTTTCTACTACCTCTTTCACTGCTTCAAAATGTTCTAGAGATGCTCTCGTCCCTAAAACATTACTTCCATTTTTAAACATATTAAAAGCAATTTCTCTAACCTGCTGGGGAGTCTTTCCTTGACAAAAAATTACTTCAGGAAATCCCTTTCTTACCTCTCTGTGATAATCAATTTTAGCAAATCCCAAATCTTCATAAGGAAGTTTTTTTAAAGCATTTAAAGCTTCATCTGTTGACAACTTGTTTTGTTTAAACTCCATTAAAATCTGCAATATTTTTTCATTATACATTTTTTACCACCCTCATGTGAGGTTCATTTAAGCTACCAGCTCTGTACCCTTCTAAATCCAGTGCTACATATTTAAAACCAGCTCTTTTAATTCTTTTTACAATTTCTTCCCTTATACCTTCTTTAAAAATTGTCTCCATCTGGTCCTTTGGAAGCTCAACCCTTGCAACATCTCCATGGTATCTCACTCTAAATCCTGAAAAGCCTAAGTCTTTTAAATCCTCTTCCGCCTTTTCTACCATAGAAAGTTTATCATAAGTTATTTCTTCCCCATAAGGAATCCTTGAAGCAAGACATGCATAAGAAGGCTTATCCCATGTAGGAAGCCCCATTTCTTTGGATAAAATCCTTATCTCTTCTTTTTTTATGCCACATTCTAACAAAGGACTTAAAATTCCTAATTCTTTTAATGCCCTTCTTCCTGGCCTGAAATCAGACACGTCATCTGCATTTGTACCTTCTAAAATATATTTGAAGCCCTTTTCTTCTGTAATAGCTTTAAACCTTGAAAATAAATTGAACTTACATATATAGCATCTATTTAAAGGATTCTTCCTAAATTCTTCTATTTCAAGAATATCATTAAACTCCACAACCAAATGGGGAATTCCTATTTTTTTAGCAAGCTCTACAGCTTCTTTTAATTCACTTTTAGCATGTATCGGAGAAGTGACAGTCACAGCTAATGCTCTATTCCCTAAAACATCATAACTTACCTTTGCTAAAAAAGTGCTATCTACACCTCCAGAAAAAGCAATTAATGCATTATCTAATTTTGACAAATATTCTTGCAGTTTTTTCAGATTGTCTTTCATTTCTATATTAACACCCCTCTATCGTATCTTCGTAACCTCATAGTGCAAATTGTTTTTTGTATAAGCATTCACTCTTCTTTAATAATTTTTATGGTCTTTTTATAAAACTCCAAGGCGTAGACAATAAAGGCTAAAACAGCCAATAACAACGCTATAATCACCAAAGTAAATCTATAAGGCCACTTAAAAATTGAAAAAATTATCGCAATATAAAAGAAAAGTGTCGCTGCTTTGCCATACTTATTAGCAGGTATAGCAATTTCCTGCTTTTTATAAAGTATCGCGGCACCTATTATCATTGATAGTTCTTTTACCATTAATATAGCAATAACAAAAAAAGGAATTAAACTTCTTATCCATAAACTAGTTAAAACAGTAAGTATCATCAACTTGTCCACAAGAGGATCAAGTAAAGTACCTATTTTTGTAACTTGGTTATAGTGCCTCGCTATATAACCATCCAAAATATCCGTAATTCCTGATAATATAAAAATCGCTGCAGCATAAGTATTCCCCTCAGGAACATAAAAAAAAGTATATACAAAAAGAGGTATAAGCAAAAATCTAATAAATGTAAGAAAATTCGGTATATTCATCTAAACCCCTCTACTTGTTAAGTTTAATAAAATTATAATACAAAAACTCTAAAAGTAAAAGGCCCTTATCGGGCTATATTTACAGGAACTTTTGTCTTATTTAAAGCTATACGGAAACTATATCCATCTTCATCTTTTTTAAAGTCTTCTATATCCGTGAGGCATTTGACAAAAATATCATTTTTTGTATGAACTTCTATATCCTCTAAATTATACTTCAAAGCCGTCCTTCTGAGTAAAGAATTAATTATTTCTTGTGCAGTTTCTACGCCTACATTTTCTTTCTTCTCAATATAAATATACATACTGCTCTTTTTTTGTTGCCAGTCAATATCGTATAGCACACAGAATCCTAATTTTATACCATCTTTTGTTTCTAATACGAACATTTTACGATTTTTCCCAAAAGGTATATTTAAAACATTGTCTTTCCTTCGAGATATTTTAAACAAATCAATTAAAAATTTAACCACATTAATGTCTTGCAACCATAAGGAAAATATTTTTTTGTCTTTTTTTTCTAAATCTTTAATTAAAACTTTCCCACTTTCCACCATTCCCAACACCACCTATCTATAAATATATATTCTTTACAAATTTCAAAAATCCTGCTTCAAAACAGAAAATAATTTTCGACAAATAAAAAATACAGTATAAACAAAAAAGAGGAGCAAAAGCCTCCTCTCAAATTATTGAAATTTTGTAAATCTTTATTTCTGTAATTTATTGTATAGGAATATCTTTTAAAATCCCTGAAAATACGCTTATAAAGGTTGCGCCCATAAAAATCATCATTATTATGAATAGAACAATCAAAACTATATAAGGAAGAAAAAATACAAGCACTGCATTACCTGTATTCATTTTGTAATTTTCTCTTATAGCTATAATTTCTAAAACAATTACCCAGATTGTAAATATCGCTAAACATAAATACATAAATATCAAACCAGTTTTGGGATTTAACAAACGTACAAATAAGTTTACAACAACCATAAAAATCATGGGAAGTTTTGCAAACCCTATTGCAGAATACAATCCCTTTGCCGTGCCTATTACTACTTCTTTCTTTTCATCGCCTGTTTTTTGTTCAACTTGAAGATTATTCTCTTCAATTTGATTAAAAGGTACACTATCCTCTACTTTGGCATACATTTTGCCCTCTAAAATTTCAGCTAAAAAATGATACACTGCTGCATAAGCAAAATTAGTCAAAGGAGCTATAAAAATACTTCCAAATACAGTCATTATAGCTAATAGTGACCGTAACCTCCCAAAATCAGGCATACCTGTATTGTAAGAAAAAAAATCTGTCCTATCCATTGTAAAATTATAATTGCTTGTCACAGTCAACAGTCCTGTAACCATAATTATAATAACAGCCTGCCAAATAGGTTTTTTTCTTACAATTTCTCTAATTGTCTCTACTGGTTGAAAAAATATACCATACAATCTTTCCAAAAAATTCACTTCTATGACCTCCTAAATTTTTCAAATTTAAAATTATTGCTTATTTAAATTTTACCACATTTTTTATTTTTTCTTAAAATTTTTCTTAAATTTTTTCAACTTTCGATCCTTTACAAAAACAAATCCCCAAATTACTACTTGGCATAATTGTATTTTTTTCAGTTAAAGAGGTAAAAATGACAAATAAATAAAGACATAAAAATAAGACCTCCTTCGGGAGGTCTTATCCAATATTAGCCATACTTTTAGTGTGCTTATCAGCTACTTTGCTAGCCCCATAAGATGCAGGCTTAACTTGTGCTTCAAATCCACATCCTAACACCATGTTAACTACTTCTTTTATAATATCTCTTGTTTTACCATTTTCCCCTACGTCTAAATGAATCTGTATATTTATATCCTTTTTATCAGTCTGATTGATCTTTTCAAAAAGCTGATTCGCTATTTCAATGCTATAAGTAGCCTCCATAAAAATCCTTTGTTTTAAAGACAACACCTTTTTATTACAAAATTTCCTATAATAATACCTGGCACCTTTCCCTTCTCGGTATATGATTACAGCAGTGACAAAGCATACGGATTTACCTGGTTGAGAGTCTGTACCCACCATCAACTTGTAATTAGATTGCCGGTCTCCCTCAACAAATTCCATAATGTCTTGGAACATTTTATCAATATCCATTTTTCCCTTGGTTGGGCTAATGAAATACAATGACCCCATCTCCTTTAACTGCAAATTGCTTAGCGCAATTAAATCTTATTTTAATTTTTATTATACACCATTTTCTTAAAAAGTGTATTAAAATTTTTTTATTTTTTTGTTAAACTATCAATTTTGTAACAAACAGTATCAACTCTGCAGCTGGTATAAATATAAGCTGAGCCAGCAAAGTACCCAAAATTTTCCCCAACACAAGAAGCACTACCATACTGTCCACATCATGTTGGGTCCTTTTACCGCTTAAGGCCTGGTCAGTTATAAGAGCCGCCACAGGGTCCACTACAACGGTAAACAATACAGTCGCAAACCCGTTTACAATACCCGAAAGCTGACTGGCTGTAATTCTATACTCAGGAAGAATGGCTCCAGCGTAAAGTGAAGAGATAATACCTGTGGTGTAAATAGAAGTAATAATAACGTTATATATCAAAAAAGTTTTTGGTACGTTAGCCTTCCACACACCTTTTAGCATAGACAGCCTTGGCAAAACAATTTTTTTCTTTATCTTTTTTAAATTACTCCATCTAAATCCTTTAAGAATAAGCTTAGGGACTGTTCCAGCCCCTTCCATTCCATTTATGGCAACAGTAAAAATCGATACAAAAGTGGGCATCAGGGGTGCTCCTATCAATGCCCCTAA
The DNA here is from genome assembly GCF_018588165.1 of Thermoanaerobacter sp. CM-CNRG TB177. NCBI lineage: Bacteria > Bacillati > Bacillota > Clostridia > Thermoanaerobacterales > Thermoanaerobacteraceae > Thermoanaerobacter > Thermoanaerobacter sp. CM-CNRG TB177. The sequence goes on along the minus strand of NZ_JAFCAC010000060.1, from coordinate 76,260 downwards.
TGTAGCTGAAAAAAGTACAATTCTCATATCATTTTGAAGGAGATAGACCTTGTCCATTTTTATCGCCATATCTACAATACTGCCAAGAAAAGGTGCTTGAATCATATTTGATAATCTTGATATCACAGCCATAATATTAAAAAGCGAAAGAGCAACAGCAAGCTTTCGAGTTCTTACACCCGAAGGTCTTATTGAATAAGAAAGTGTGTCAATCAGATTTATGACCATTGTGAAAAAAGCTACTATCATCAGTCTTTTTGCATCTATCATTTGTCCCATCCATTCTTTTCTTTATTTAAAATTCCTCTATAATTATATTGCACAATGCCTTTTTTTTCAACATTTATCTTTTGCCAAGTGCGTGTAAAGAATTAGTAGATAACTTATTTAGCTGACATTTTGCACAGACTTTTGCCAAAGATTGTGGTATAATTTATAGTATCGGAGGGAAAATAAATGTCACAAAAACAGTACAACAAATGGTTAATTCTTTCTGCAGTTGTCATTGGTAGCATAATGGGGCCAATTGACGGAAGTATAGTCAACATAGCAATGCCAGAATTTACAAAGATTTTCCACACAAATATAACAACAGTAAGCTGGGTCTCCATGACATATTTATTAGTTTTAAGTAGTCTAATGATGACTTTTGGAAGACTTGGCGATATGTTGGGTTATAAAAAACTGTATCAATACGGCCTTTTGACTTTTTCAATATCTTCTGCGATCTTGAGTCTTTCTGTAAATATATATATGTTAATAATTATGCGAGCTTTCCAAGCAATAGGAGCTGGCATGCTAATGTCAATGACATCAGCTATTATAACATCCGTGTTTCCTCCAAACGAAAGAGGTAAAGCTCTCGGCATTAACGCTATGTCTATATCTATCGGGCTTGCAATAGGTCCTACATTAGGGGGTTTTCTTTTATCAAATTTGGGTTGGCAGTCTATATTTTATATAAACGTTCCTATCGGTATAATAGGTTACATATGGGCTCATATCGTGGTACCTGACAACAAAGGAGTTCCTGAAAAATTTGATATTTACGGATCTATTTCTTTCTTTGGCTTTCTTGCAAGCCTCTTGCTCTTTATATCAGAAGGTGGAACATGGGGTTGGACATCACTTCCAAGTATAATTTCATTATTGACATCAGTAACATTTTTAACAATCTTTGTAATTATAGAAAATAAAGTAGACTTTCCTATGTTTGACTTCTCTCTTTTAAAAATAAGGTCTTTTACCTTTGGAAACATAAGCACCCTGCTAAACTTTATGTCTCAAAACACAATGACTTTTTTAACTCCTTTCCTCCTTCAGCATCTAGGATTTACTACTGAAAAAGCAGGTATAGTAATGACTTCTTTCCCTCTCGTCATGTTCGTCGTGGCACCCTTAAGCGGTATTTTAGCTGATAGATACGGAGCCCAAATCCTCTCAACTATTGGTGCACTCATTTCTGCAACAGCCCTTTTTCTTATGGTAACTTTAACAGAAAAATCTACTATGTTTTCCATTATGACCCATCTTGCCCTTTTTTGGCGTAGGAAATGCCATTTTTCAGACACCAAACAACAGTGCAGTAATGGGAAGTGCGCCAAAAAACAGATTAGGGGTAGCCTCTGCCTTTCTCGCAACAATGAGAAATGTAGGAATGGTAATGGGCATTGCAGTAGGAAGCGCTATATTTACAAACAGGTTAAAAGTCTATCAAGCTCTAAAATTTTCTTCCAACACTACCTTTATGATGGCTATTAAAGAAGCTTATATAGCCGCCGGAATCTTTTCATTAATATGCGCCTTTACTTCTCTTGTGAGAAATGATGTTAAATTAATAAAAGGAAAGGATTGATTTAAATGGAGACCACCCTTGCTATAGTAAAACCCGACGGTGTCAAGAGAGGACTTATAGGAGAAATATTGAAAAGATATGAAAACAAAGGTTTAAGGCTTAAAGCGGCAAAAGTAATAACTCCAACAATTGACCTTTTAGAAAAACACTACGAAGAGCATAAAGGTAAACCTTACTATGAGCTTTTAATACAGTACATGTCTTCCGGTCCTGTCTTTGCAATGATATTGGAGGGAGAAAACGCCGTAAAAATAGTAAGACTTTTAAATGGTGCCACAAAAGTAGAAGAAGCACTTCCTGGAACGATAAGAGGTGATTTTGCTTATAGTACTACTTTTAACATTATCCATGGCTCCGATAGTATCGAATCTGCAAAAAGAGAAATAGCACTGTGGTTTCCTGAAATAGCATGAATATTTTTATTGGGATGCCATTTTGTAACAAGTCACTTCACCTATGCAAAATATTTCCTCCATATGAAAAAAAAGAGATTAGTCTAAGGCGAAGTGACTTCACTTCGCCTTAGTTAATGGTACTATATAAGCAGTATAAAGATTGTTAAATACAAATTCTATTGAAGAGAAAAATACCACCACCAGCCAATCATAGCCAGTAAGCACTGTTGTCCTAAACACAACACTTAAAGGTGGAACATATATTGTAGCTAAGAAAAGCAAAAATGATGTTAAAACTGCTAACACCAAGTAAGGATTAGTAAAAATCCCTATCTCAAAAATTAAATTTCTTTCTGACCTGCACTCAAAGGCGTGTATCAGCTCTACCATCACTAATGTAGCAAAAGCTACAGTCCTAGCTTTTTCCAATGTCCCATAACTTAATGCAAATACATATGCTCCAAGAGTACTTACTGCCATTAAAAATCCCACTATAATGATTCTTATACCCAACCCTCTTGAAAACACACTTTCTTTAGCGTTTCTTGGTTTCATCATCATTATATCTTTTTCAGGAGGATCCATCCCCAGAGCTAAAGCTGGTAACCCATCAGTAACAAGATTGACCATTAATATTTGAATTGGAGCAAGAGGCAATTTTAAGGCCATTAAAGCTGCAAAAAACATAGTCAAAACTTCTCCAAGATTACAAGAAAGCAAAAATCGTATAAACTTTCGTATATTGTCATAAATTATTCTTCCCTCTTCAACAGCTGCCACAATAGTAGCAAAATTATCATCTAATAAAATCATAGAGGAAGCCTCTTTTGCAACTTCTGTTCCTCCTTTTCCCATAGCAATACCTATATCTGCCTCTTTCAAAGCTGGAGCATCATTTACACCATCCCCTGTCATAGCTACTGTAAAACCTTTGTTTCTAAGGGCTCTGACAATTCTGAGCTTATGTCTTGGGGTTACTCTTGCATAAACACTAATATTTGTACAAGCTTTCTCAAGGTCCTTATCGCCCATGTTATCTAAATCCTGCCCTGTGATTACTTTATCATTTTCCCCTAATATTTTTAATTCTTTTGCTATAGCAGTTGCAGTAATCTTGTGGTCACCTGTTATCATAACCGGCTTTATTCCTGCCATCTTGCATTTTAAAATCGCCTCATATACTTCCCTTCGAGGAGGGTCTATCATCCCTTCCAATCCTACAAAAACCAAATCTTTTTCTATAAACTCCGCAACCATTGGAAATTTAGGAGGAAGCTTTTTATAAGCAAAGGCCAATACTCTTAAAGCTTCCCTGCCAAAACTTTCATTGATATCTAATATTCTTTTTTTATCAAAAACAGTAAGTGGCACTTCTTTTCCTTCTGTATATTTATATGTACAAAGGTCCAACATTACATCTGGTGCACCTTTTACATAGACATATTTTTCACCGCTTATCTCCACAATAACGGACATCCTTTTTCTATCTGAATCGAAAGGAATTTCCTCCATTCTTTTAATATTTTCTACCAATTCAAGAGAAAGTCCTGATTTCATTGAAAAAGAAAGTATAGCAGCTTCGGTAGGGTCTCCTAAGTATTTTTCTTCTTCTAAAGTTTCTTTGCCAATTTTTATCTTTTCCCTCTTAATCTTTGCATTATTGCACAATGCTCCTATCTCCAACATCTTTCTAAAAGCGCTTCTCTCTTTATTTCTCATTGTAGTAAATTCTTTACTTTTATCACCTTTTACTTCAAAAACTTCTTCATCGCAAAACACTTTTGTCACAGTCATTTTGTTCTCTGTCAAAGTACCTGTCTTATCCGTACATATTACATTAGTGCATCCCAAAGTTTCAACAGCAGGTAATTTTCTTATTAACGCATTTCTTTTAAGCATCCTTTGTACCCCAATAGCCAAAGAAACTGTAACAACAGCAGGAAGTCCCTCAGGAATAGCAGCAACTGCAAGACTTACACCTGATAAAAACATATAATATAAAGACTCTCCTCTTATTATTCCTAATACTATTACAATACCGCATATAGCAAGAGCTCCAGCTACTAACACTTTTCCAAGTTTATTAAGTCTTTTTTGTAATGGCGTTTCATCTCCTTCAATATCTTTAATCATCCCTGCAATTTTCCCCATTTCTGTTTGCATACCTGTAGCAGTTACAATAGCTTTCCCTCTTCCTTTCGTAACAATCGTACCCATATAAACTACATTACTATTAGTTACTGCCGCTCTTTTTACATTGTTTACAGCTTCCTTGTGGACAGGGACTGACTCACCAGTCAAAATCGATTCATCCACTTCTAAATTATGACTTTCTATCAAAACAGCATCTGCTGGAACTTTATCTCCCGCCTCCAATATAATAATATCATCTATTACAATCTGAGAAGCCTCTATCTCTTTTTGTTCTCCATCCCTCAAAACTTTTGCAATAGGCGCTGCAAGTTTTTTTAAAGCTTCCAAAGACTGCTCTGTTCTATATTCTTGGATAAATCCTAATACAGCATTTAAAATGACGATTATCGTTATTGTCAAAGCATCCGCTAATTCTCCCATCAAAGCAGAAATTAAAGTTGCTGCCAATAAAACCATCACCATAAAATCTTGAAACTGGTTTAAAAATATTTGCAAAGGACTAACTTTGTGCCCTTCCTCCAATATATTCGGCCCATATTTCAATAACCTTTTTTGCGCTTCTTGACTATTTAAGCCGGTAAAGTCAGTTTTATCAAAGTAGTAAATTGTTTGTTGCATTTGCTTCTTACCGTAAGACATCCCAATCCCCTTTCTTAAACTTTTTGCTCTCTAAATAAAATATGAGGGCATTCTAAAAAACATGCCCTCATTCTTTTAAACTTTGCCATCCATCTCTTGCAAGATTGACTATTAAATTATGTCGAGACTTGTCAGGATGATTTATAACTTTATTATACCATTTTAATGCCTCTTCTTTATTGCCTAACATTCTATTAAGTTCTGCTATCATGTATATAAGAAGTATTTCTTCCTCATATATATCCGAACCACTATAGGCTTTTATATAAGAATCCAATGCATATTTCAAATATTTTTCTTCATTTACCTTATCATTTAAAATCCTATATATCCAAGCAATTCTAAGACAAGTCTTCGCAAAAACTATGGGTTTATCTTCTTTTATCTGGGAACAATATAAAGCCAATAAATAGGTTTCTAACGCTTTTTGAGGTGTTCTTTCACCAGAAAATTCTCTTTTAACCCACTTAGCCGTTACCAGTGACAGGATTTTTTCCTTTTTGTCATTAGTTATTCTGTCAAATTCAGATTCCAAAGCAGCATATCCACAATTTGGGCACACAATAACCTCATAAAAGAAAGGATTAATGCCATCTTTATATTTAGTATAAAAATCTCTTTCTCTTTCTTCCACCTTCAATTGTGAAGTCCTTACTTTAGTATATGTAAATTCTCTCTTACACACTGGACATACGGCTTTTTTCTCGTACAAATATTTGTTCTCCAATATTACACCTCCGTCCAACATTAGTCCTATTAAATATTTTAACATACTCATCAACATTTTTCGACATTCTCTAGATAAAAAATTAGCTATCTGCAAAAGTTGAAATTATTTGTGATTTATTATTCCATATGTAAGGCCAATAAGCATAATAATGCCTCCATAACCAGCAATAGGATATAAATAATGAACAAGTTTTGCAAAACCAAACCTACTAGCTATAAGGGCTATTCCTCCCGAGGCAACAGTAAAAATCTTATATTTCACTGACCCAACTTCTGTAAACCTTGCCGCAAACCCATATAGATTTCCAACAGCCGTAGTATATATTTCTGCAATCAAAATAAAACTGTATACAAATTTCAAAACCGGTGAAATATTACCAGCAACATAAAGCATGGGTATCTCATATAAAGAAGCAGTAGGCATATTTATAAGAATTGTAAAAAATATCAAAAACGCACCTAATCCTAATCCCATTCCTCCTAATATAGCTCCCCATCTTAGTTTTGACCTGTCGTTGGTTTTCTGTCCAAGAGGAGCAAGAATGGCAACTGCCATCAAAAGATTATAGGAAGCATAAAGTACTCCCGACAATGCAAAATTTTTTACTGCAGCTTTAAAAGGAAAGTCAGCAATTGTTATAACCGTAATGTCTGGTCCATAAAAAAGGGAAAAAGTACCCACAATGATTATGGCAAGCAAGAGCAAAGGCACTACAAAAGAAATGGCAGAAATAACTCCTCCAATTCCTGTTAATACTGTTACAACCGATAATACTGCCATTACTACACCCCCAAAAGTAGAAGGAAGCCCAAATTGCTCTTCAAAAATTGCACCACAACCTGCTATCATTGCAGATAGTGCTCCAAACAAAAAAAATGTAACTACTAAATCTATCACTCTTCCAAAAAAAGGTCCACCAGTTTCCATAATGACTTTTTTATAAGAAGAGGCTTTAAACCTGTTACCTAATTGTAAAATAACATACCCATACAGCACAAACATAAAAACTGCAATTAAAAGCCCTATAGTCCCTTTTATCCCATGGTATGCAAAAAATTGTAATATCTCTTGTCCTGAAGCAAAGCCTGCTCCTATTACTGTACCTATATAAGTTGCAGCAACTTTAAAAACCGAAATCTCTTTTCTAATCAAAAAAATCCCGCCTTTCTTTCTATTTTAAATATATTTTTGGCGGGATAAAAAATATTATTCTTTTAGAAAATTTATTTACTTTTTATCATAAAATGAGTTAAAATAGTAGATGTTGTAAACCGGTTTCGAGGTGAGAAAAATGAAAAGAAAAAATTGGATCATCTTCTTTTTAATAATAGCTGTCCTGGTTTCAGCAGCTTTTTTTGCATATAAGTACTTCAAGAATTTACAAAATAAAGAGACGCCACTATAGGCGTCTTTTCAGTCTGTAAAACCAGCAAGGTCTGTTTTTTATTGGTTCTATTACCTCAATATCTTAGTACTTCGTTGATAATTAATTTTTTATCCCCCTTTTCCCTTTTCTCCTAAGCTTTTACAGTAGTTTTTTTAGGGTCAGTATTCTTCCAATATTCCATAAAGAACACTATAAAAATACTGACCATAAGACCCAATATAAATGCTATAATTATATTCAATGACTTTTTAGGTGCTATTGGTTTATCCGGCACTAACGCTTTGCTAGTTATAAGAATGCTCTGTTTGCCAAGGTCTGATTCTTTAAGTAACTCCAGCATATTATATTTTTCCAGCATTATATCTCTTGTGTTTTTTAGTAATTCCAACTGTTTTTGTGTTTGTTCAATTAAAAGTTTGTCTTGTGAACTTGTTTGAATTTCATTAAGTTTAGTAGTCGTCTCTCTTATCTTATCATTTTGGAGATTTGTAAGTTTGTTCAAAGTTTCGATTAATTTATCTGTCTGTCTGTTATTTCTCTCAATGATATAACTCCGAAAATTTTCGGCTATCGTATCTGCAATTTTTGCCGCAAGCTCTGGATTATCTTCTTTAACAGTAACCGTTATAAGGTTTGTATTATTAACGATAGAAACTGAAATTTGCTTTTTTAAATTTTCTACCGTGTACTCTTGAGGATCTAATCCTAATTGTTTTACAGTATTCATAAGGACAATAGGATTAGTAACCTCTTCTTTAAATGCCTCCACTGACATATCAGGATATTTCAAAAGTGAAGACAACAACAAAGATAAGTCTTTATCTATGCTGTCACTTTGTACAGACGGCAGATTTGAATCCTTTCCAGGAAGAATAACCGTGGTATTTGAACCAAAAAAACCTGTTTCAGGTGTTACATCAGTAACAGACAAAGTGGTAGTAGCTTCATAGGTAGGTTTTATTACAAAAAAACTAAGCACTACTGCTACTAAAGTTGCAGCAAGCGTTACAATAATGATTGTCTTTTTATGTTTTAAAATTATCTCAATAAGTTCCCGCAATGAAATTTCTTCTTCCAATTTTTATCCTCCTTTATCTTTAAACTTCTTGTGTAATTGTTGGTGCAGCTTCTTCTCCCACCGGATCTAAATTTCTTGCAACTTCCAATAAATATCTCTTAAAAGGTTCTCTTAAGTCTTCTCTTTTTAGAGCATACTCAACAGTTGCCATAAGGTAACCTAATTTATCTCCCACATCATATCTTTTGCCAATAAAATCATAGGCGTAAATTGCTTCATAATTTAAAAGAGTTTTTAAAGCATCCGTAAGCTGTATCTCACCTCCTGCTCCTGGTGGCGTGTTTTCCAATATTTCAAATATTCTTGGCGTTATTATATATCTTCCCAGAATAGCTATATTTGATGGTGTTTCTTCTTTTTTAGGCTTTTCTACGAGATTATTCACTTTGTACAATCTGTCCTCAATAGGTGTAGAATCAACAATACCGTATTTATCTACATCCTCATACGGCACTTGTTGCACTCCAATAATAGTGCAGTTGTACCTTTCGTATTGTTCAATCATCTGCTTCAAAACAGGAACTTCAGCATCTACTATGTCATCCCCCAAAAGAACAGCAAAGGGCTCATTTCCCACAAAAGCTCTCGCACAGTATATGGCATGACCTAAACCTTTTGGTTCTTTTTGCCTAATGTAATGAATATCTACCATATTAGTAATGTCTTCCACAAGATGCAAAAGGTTTTCTTTCTTTTTCTTTTTTAACTCCAGCTCCAACTCTACTGATTTATCAAAATGGTCTTCTATCGCTCTTTTATTCCTCCCAGTTATTATAAGTATATCTTCAATTCCAGACTGTATTGCTTCTTCAACTATGTACTGAATAGTGGGTTTGTCCACAATTGGAAGCATTTCTTTAGGCTGGGCTTTGGTAGCAGGTAAAAACCTGGTACCAAGGCCTGCAGCCGGAATTATCGCCTTCCTTATTTTCACTATTTTTTCCTCCCAATATAAGCTTTATGGCTTATTTAAACTCCACGCCAAATTTAGCTAAAGCTTCTGAAAGCTCTTTTTTAATAGCTTCAAGCTTTTCTTCTGTCTTTGCCTCACATCTCACAATAAGCTCTGGTCCCGTATTAGAAGCTCTAACCAGTCCCCATCCTCCATCAAACAACACTCTTGCACCATCAACATCTATAATGTCATATCCTTTTTCTTTAAAGTACTCGGTCACACCATTTACCACATCAAATTTTTTCTCATCCTCACATTCTAATCTTATTTCAGGTGTTGCAGGATATTTAGGAACATCAGCTAAAAGCTCAGACAAAGATTTATCTGTATGAGAAAGTATTCGTAGTAGCCTTGCAGCAGCGTATGCCGCATCGTCAAAACCATAGTACTCATCTGCAAAAAACATATGGCCAGACATCTCTCCCGTAAATACAGCACCTAATTCTTTCATCTTTGCTTTTATGAGGGAATGTCCTGTTTTGAAAAAGATAGGTTTGCCTCCTAATTTCTCAATTTCTTCTACTAATGCCTGAGAACATTTCACTTCTACAATTGCTTCAGCACCAGGATGTTTTTTCATTATTTCTCTCCAATAGAGAATCATCAACATGTCTCCCCAAATTATGTTCCCTTTTTCATCCACAACACCAATTCTATCACCGTCACCGTCAAAAGCTATACCCAAATCTGCGTTTACCCTCTTTACTTCTTCAATTAAATCTTTTAAATTTTCTTCTTTTACTGGATCTGGAAAATGGTTTGGAAATGTAGGATCAGATTCACAATAGAGAGGATATACTTCACAACCTAAATTGTATATCACATCAGGATAAAAATATGAACCTGTGCCATTCCCACAATCGACAACAACTTTAAGCTTTCTGTCGCCTAATTTAACCTTTTCTTTTATCATATTAATATACGAATTAATTGGATAAGCATACTTCACATTTCCTGTACCTTCTTCAAATTCGCCTTTTTCTGCTATATAGTAAAGTTTTTTAAGTTCATCGCCATAAATTGTAGAAGGTCCTACCATAACTTTGAAACCATTAAATTGTGGCGGATTGTGGCTTGCAGTAATCATCATCCCTGCTTGATAATTGTACAGGACATTAGAATAGTAAAAAGCTGGAGTCGTCAAAACCCCTACATCTAATACATCACAGCCTGTAGAAGTAAGTCCTTTAATCAAAGCATCTCGTATAGGTCTTGATGATAATCTATTATCCCTGCCTATAAGCACATCCTTAATTCCCTTTTGTCTTACATATGTACCAAAAGCCTTTCCTATCATTTCTGCTGTCTCATCTGTTAAATCTTCACCCCACACCCCTCTAATATCATACATTCTAAACATATTTTCATTCAACTTCATTTGTCTCAACCTCCTTTTTATGTCATACAATTTAATTATATAAATAATACTGAAAATCCTCAATACACAATTTTCACAAAATTGTTTCTTAACTTTCCACAAATATATTAACAAGCGTAAACCAGACTCCTTCGCTGCTCAGATGCATTTTCAATTACTTCAATAGCTAAATCTACACTTTTCAGTTCTCCCGCTATACTAAGCATAACTTTTGCTCTCTTTTTCCTTTTGTCTATTTTCTTAATAAGCCCTTCGTAACCTTTTAATGGTCCTTCAATTATCTTTACTCTTTCTCCTTCCATTATACCTTTTGACACATCTATTAAATCAGAATTTTTAATAAGAGACAAAATTATTTTCATCTCCTCTTCTCTTACAAAAGCAGGCCTTTTTCCTTCTTTCAGAAACACACCCCTTTTTAAAACTTCAGACATTTTATAATATAACTCATCACTCATTTCGGCATTTACAAAAACATATCCAGGAAACAAAAGTTTAATTTTTTCTACCGGTTGTCCTTTTACTCTCTCTATAATTTTTCTTTTCGGAACAAGTAATTTCACTTCCTCTTTAAAGCAATTCTGAATGATATCTTTAACTTTGTTTTCAAAACCACCGCGAGTAAATATAACATACCATTTTTTCATTTTTTTACACCCCAATTAATAATTTTATCTCTTCTTCTTACAAAGTTCAACATAATATTTCCCAATTCTTGCATAAATGAGTATCCCAATGGAAAACAAAAAATTGGCACTCAATCTTGTCTTATTTTCATTGCCACCACATTTCTCAACAAAACTTATAAACTATCCCACAATCGACAATGTTTTTCCTTAAACAAATTTTCATACTTTTAAACATATATTCACCTCACTTAAAATTTTAATCTGCACCTTTTACAACCGCAAGAGGTATAAGGCGTGCAACAGGTGTTGTAATTCCTCTTTCTGAAAGGACAGAAATAACTTCTTCCACATCTTTATAGGCCAGCGGCGACTCATCAACTATATCCTTAAAAGACCTGACATTGTATATAACATCTCCCATAGCCTTTTCAAATTCCTCTTTAGTGATTTTTTTCGCTTTGTTGCGAGAAAGCCTTCGTCCTGCCCCGTGATTTACCGAATAAAAAGTTTCTGCCGCTTTCTCTGTGCCAACCACAACGTAAGAACCTGTACCCATACTGCCGGGAATAAGAGCAGGATGTCCTGATTCTTTGTAAAAAGAAGGATTTTGCGGATGCCCCGCTGGTAAAGCTCTCGTCGCTCCCTTTCTGTGAACAAGAAGCTTTTTCCCTCCATGTTCTTCCCATTTAGCAATATTATGAGCAACATCATATACCAGTTGAAAGCCCATAGATTCTGAAGATTTTTTTAATACATCTTCAAATGCTTTTATAACATCAAACATAATTATTTGTCTGTTTGAAAAAGCAAAATTCACTGCTGCTGCCATGGCTTTATAATACGCCTTACCCTCCTTTGAATCAATAGGAGCTGCCGCAAGCCCTTTTTCTGGAACATCAACACCGTATTTCTTTGCTGCCTCCCATAGAATCTTAGTATAATCTGTTGCAATCTGATGTCCAAACCCGCGGCTTCCTGTGTGAATCATTACAGCAATTTGCCCTTTGAAAAGTCCAAAACGCTCTGCCAATTTCTCATCCAAAATAGAGTCAACCTGTTGAATCTCTATAAAATGATTGCCCCCACCTAAAGTGCCAAGCTGCTCTTCTCCTCTTTCTTGCGCTTCTTTTGACACAGCAGAAATGTCTGCCCCTGAAAGCTTTCCACCCTCTTCAATAAAGTTTAAATCCGATTTTTTTCCAAAACCTGCCTTAATGACAGCCTCTACCCCATTATGAACTACATCATCAAAAATTAACCTCGTAATACCTTTATGCCGTCCCTTTTTCCCTATGCCTGTAGGAACATAATACTCAATCCGTTCTATAAGCTTATACAAAAGCTCTTTATTAAAATACTCTGCTTCAAGATTAGTTCTCAAAAGCCTTACACCACAATTAATATCATATCCTACGGCTCCCGCTGAAATAACCCCTTTCTCCTCTATCGCCATAACTCCTCCTATAGGAAGACCAAACCCTTCGTGAATATCCGGCATCCCTATAACTGGTTTCACCACTCCAGGAAGGGTGGCAGCGTTGGTAATCTGTCGTAAAGACTGGTCTTCATGCAAAAGCTCTTTTAAGGTATCATTCACATAAATTACTGCATCAACACGCATTTTGCCAAACTTGGGAATGCACCATTTATTAATCCCGTCTTTTACTACCGTATAACCCTGTATAACCTCTACCCCATGGAAGTTTACCCCCTTCCTATCTCTTATTTTCCTAAAATTCACGAATAAAAACATATCATCTAACATTAAATTTCTGTTGATTGTTCCTTATCTTGTAATTCTTTTTTAATTTCATTATATCATACTTTACGTTTAAGTATTCTAATAAAAGCCAATACAGTAAGTAATATAAAAACCCCACTTTTTATACATGTAAAAAGTGGGGTTTTTGTCAACGTTTTTGATACTGGTCGTCCAAAACATTTACTATTCTTGCAGTAAACATGCGACTCTTTTCAAAAAATCTGTTATTTACGTATATACCAGCGAAAACAAGTATGATAAAAAGAAGCCCTATTAGGAATGAAAAAAGTTCTTTCCACATGATATTTAAAATATCTGCAAGTTTCAGCCCTAAGATCACTCCCAAAATAAAACCTGCCAGTGGAATTACGTATAGTATAAAAGTAGCAGAAAGAAGCGCCTTAGACTCCATCTCAATTTCCACTATTTGACCTACTTCCGCCTTCGTTTCATTTTCAGCCCAAACTTTCAAAGGTTGTCCTTTAACGCCACCGCTGCATGCCCTACATTTATCACACGCAGATGTCCGTATCACTGCAACTTCGGCCTTGTTACCCTTTTTTGAAACAACAATAGCCTTCTCTTTCACAAAAATCCCTCCGATAGTTTTTATGATATCACACAAATACTTTTAAATCAATGTTATGTTTAAAATAAAACCGTCGTTATTAAGAAGCACTAAAATAAAAAAGACTCATGTGAGGAAAATCCCCACAGGAGTCTTTTTCAAAATTACTTCATAAACAGAGGTGCAAAAACCAGGGCCACGATAGTCATGAGTTTTATCAGGATGTTCAGGGACGGGCCAGAAGTGTCTTTGAAGGGGTCCCCCACAGTATCTCCTACAACAGCCGCTGCATGGGTGGGTGTACCCTTGCCTCCATAATTTCCTTCCTCAATATACTTTTTGGCATTATCCCAAGCTCCGCCTGAGTTAGCCATCTGAATTGCTAACATGACGCCAGTCACCAACGCACCAGCTAAAAGCCCTCCCAGAGCTTCTCTGCCAAATATAAACCCAATGGCTAGTGGTGCAATAACAGCAATAAGGCCCGGAATTATCATTTCCCTAAGAGCCGCTCTAGTGCTTATATCAACGCACCTTGCATAATCAGGCTTGGCCTTTCCTTCCATTATGCCCGGAATTTCCCTGAACTGCCTGCGAACCTCTTCGATCATCTGGGATGCCGCTTTCCCCACTGCTTCCATAGTCATCGCAGAAAACAAGAAAGGCAGCATTGCTCCTATTAAAAGACCAACTATAACATCAGCCCGCAGTAGGTCGATACCCTCTTTTAAACCTGCAGCGGTAGTATACGCTGAAAACAGTGCTAGAGCCGTCAGTGCTGCAGAACCAATGGCAAATCCTTTGCCCATGGCTGCCGTGGTATTTCCGACCGCATCCAGCTTGTCGGTGATTTTTCTGACAGATGGGTCAAGTTCGGCCATTTCCGCAATACCACCAGCATTGTCGGCTATAGGCCCATAGGCATCTACTGCAACAGTCATGCCCGTAGTTGACAACATACCGATTGCCGCGAGAGCTATACCGTAGAGGCCAGCGAATTTATAGGATATAATTATTGCTAACGCTATAAACAACACCGGCAAAGCTGTACTTTTCATTCCAACAGCCAGGCCTGTTATAATGTTTGTAGCTGGTCCAGTCTGAGACGCTTTTGCAATTTCTCTTACAGGATTGTAGTTAGAAGAAGTATAATATTCGGTAAGTATTCCTATCAAAACCCCCACTACGATACCAGAAACAGCCGCATAAAAAGCGTTAATTTCTTGCAAAAAATACCTGCTGAAAAAGAAAGTAATCAATATTACAAAAATAGCACTGGCAAAGCTCCCCTTGCTGAGAGCTTTTTGTGGATTGGCTCCCTCTCCTGTCCTTACAAACAAAGTCCCAACTATGGAACTGATAATTCCTGCCGCTGCCACAAGCATTGGAAAGATGACACCCTTGATACCATATGGTTGACTTGTTGCAGGACTGATAGCAACAGCACCAATGGCTATACCGGATATTATTGAACCCACGAAAGATTCAAAAAGGTCAGCCCCCATACCGGCCACATCACCTACGTTATCCCCTACATTATCAGCTATTACCGCCGGATTCCTGGGATCATCCTCAGGTATACCCGCTTCCACCTTGCCGACAAGGTCAGCTCCAACATCGGCTGCTTTAGTATATATTCCTCCGCCAGCTCTAGCAAATAAGGCTATTGAACTGGCTCCAAGGGCAAAACCATTGATGACGTCAAAACTTTTTACATCCGCAGGGTCCCCGAACAAGAAATATAGTATCCCGAGGCCTAAAAGGCCCAGGCCAACCACTGACATTCCCATCACAGTACCGCCAGAAAATGCTATGGAAAGGGCCTTATTCATTCCTTCCCGTGCCGCATTAGCGGTTCTTACATTGGCTCTGGTAGCAACGCTCATCCCAATAAATCCCGCTAGAACCGAAGCTATAGACCCTGTTATGTAACTTACAGCCGTTTGCCAATTTATGAACGTACCTATAACGAAGAACATTACGGCAACGAATATCGCCAGAGTTTTATATTCCCTCAACAGGAAAGCCATGGCACCTTCGTGTATGGCATCGGATATTTCGCGCATTTTCTCGTTCCCTACAGGACTCTTGATAATCATCATGGTGCGCATGAAAGCGAACAAAAGTGCAACCACGCCTGAGATAGGTGCTAGCCATATTAATTTTTCCATTATAAACTTCCCTCCAATACACAAATTATTTTAGATTACCGCAGTACCCAAAAACCTCATAAACTAAAGGGTTCTGCTATATATTTCCAAGGAATTCCTCACTTTTGTTTATTCGGCAAAAATGAGAGAATTCCTCTAAAAAACAAAGTTAAACGAAGAGCATAAGCGTAATGTTTTTTTCGATTTTTGGGTTGTTCTAATTACTATTTTATTGTAATAACTTTATTATTTATGTTTTATATTTCGCTTATTGTTGTTGTAAATTAAGTATAGTTCCAAAGATATCTCCCTTGCCATTTTTCTATGATAAATACTAGCCATCTATTTTCATAATTGTTATAACACATTTTACAATATAAGACAAGGTATTTAAGAGCCAAACCTTCGAATATTATAAGTTATTCTTTTACTTAATGCTTAGAAAAACAAACTTCCTACACCATAACTTAATATCATAACTAAAATAGCTGCTATAATATTTCCTATAAATATGGCTGAAAGCGCCTGCTTGAATTGCATGTTTAAAAGAGCTGCAGCTAAACTTCCACTCCATACTCCCGTTCCAGGCAAAGGAATAGCTACTACCAGTACAAGCCCCCATACGCCATATTTCTGTATTTTTTCCCCATTATACTTTAAAGATCTATCTGTAAGCTTATCTACTAACTTTTTAAATAATCTCGTTTTTTTAAGACGAACAAATATAGGTTTAATGGTAAATAATATAAAGGGTGCTGGTATCATACTACCTATCAAGCTTATAATCGTAGTATAAAAAGGAGATAACCCTAAAGATATGCCTATTGGAATTGCTCCTCTAAGCTCTATTACTGGCAATGCTGCTATAAATAGAACTGCTAATTCTCTAGGTAGAAAGTTGAGTATTTCTTTTACAAATGATTCCATTATTATACCCCTTTACATCCTACTTAGAATTTCTTTGTAATTTACATTACTCACTAATATTTATATTATATTGTTTACTAAATAGCTTGCTCTGCATTTTTATCATTATCTTTATCTAGTCTTTTTTAATATTATTATATCTCATAAATGATAAATTTTGAACAATAATAATTTAAATTCTCTATACTATCTCTTAGCAACTTTAAACCACAATTAATTAGGAAGCCCCCAAACATTGCAAAAGTCTTATTTATATATTCACCACAAAAGTTCCACGTAACCATCGTGTGAAAAAACGGAACAAAATAGCCTATTTGTGCGTCTATATTTTTGAAGAAAAATTTAGCCCGTCTTTTCATAGATTAGCTGTTGTGTGTCAATCTTTTTAAGTTGTTTTCTGCCGGAATAAGCTTAGTCTCATATTCTTCAATTTTAAAATTTAACCTTTCCAGCGCTCTCTTCATTTCTTCAATGCGGGAAAGAAGTTTCTCCCGTTGCTCGATAAGGATTTGTTTTCTGGCCTCTATAGTTTTGTCGCCCTGCTGGAGCAGCGTAACATACTCCACCAGCGTCTCAACTTGAACACCTGCGCTGCGCATACATTTAATGAATTCAATCCACTTACAGTCTTCCTCCGTATAATCCCGGATACCGCTTTCGTTGCGATTTACCCTGGGAATCAGGCCAATACGCTCATAGTAGCGGAGTGTATCCGGTGAAAGGCCAAATTTTTTGCTTACTTCTGCAATCGTCATGTGGCTTCACCTCCAATGTTCAATATTATTTAATATTCAGAGTTAACTCCAAGTCAAGGGTTTTAATATAGTAGCACTATCCGTGCTACTATATTAGATAGAAGTTTCTAACCCAAGTTTGTTTTATACACGTGCTTTGGCTATGCATCTTTTCCCTCTATTTTAAGCTGCAAATAATATTCATTAGAAACAGGTTCCATCCATTCAACTTCACCCTTTTTAGGATTAGCTGTAATCGCGATATGAGAAAGCCAACTATCCTGAGCCGCTCCATGCCAATGTTTAACACCCGGTTGGATTTTTACAACATCGCCTTCTTTGATTATCTGTACAGGCCGACCTTCTTCCTGATAATAGCCTCTTCCTCCGGTAACAAGCAAAATTTGTCCGCCGGGATGTTTATGCCAGTTATTCCTTGCACCCGGCTCAAAAGTAACATTATAGATTGGGCAATTAAAAATGCCGTCGTTAGAAGCCAGCGTTTCAACCCAGACTGTTCCTGTAAAATGTTCACTTTCAACTTTTTGCCCAAGTGGGAAAATTGTCCTGCCGCTTAAGTTTCTTGGTTCGGTTTTATCCATTCTCTTTCCTCCCTTTCATTTACGGTATACTATGATATCAAACCAAGTCTCTTAAGCCAGTCTGCAATATCTTTGTCTGCTCTGTTAACATTACTTCCGCGAATGGCTAAACCAGGCAGTACCTTGGCATTCGGGCAAAGTCTCTTGATATCGCGCTCACTGCTTCCCATTCCGCTACCTTCATGTGTGCAAAATGGAACAATGGTCTTTCCCGCGAAATCATAAGACTCTAAAAATGTAAACACAGCCATCGGCATCGTTCCCCACCAATTGGGGTAGCCGATGAAAATCACATCGTAAGAATTTATGCCGTCTAGCTTATTTACAAGTTCTGGTCTGGCATTTTGCCTTTTTTCTTCCTTTGCTACTTCTGTTGTTTCTGTATAATCTTCCGGATATGGCTTTACCGTTTTAATTTCGAACATATCACCACCAGTAAGTTCGTGTATCTTCTTCGCTATTACCTCTGTATTTCCAATCGGCAGGTTTAAAATACTGCCACCTACATAGTTATTTCCTCTGCGAGAAAAATAAGCGATAAGAATCTTTGAATACGGCAATTCCTACACTCCTTTCAAAATCACTGTTTTTCATTTACCCCCTATATATCAAATTTAAGTGTGCCAAGCCATTTCACGGTTTCCGGATCATTATGCGATAAGAACAAGCTCTTTTTTGTGTCTAATGTTGCAATCTTTTCCACATCCTCTTGACTCAATTCAAAATCGAAAATGCTAATGTTTTCAATCATCCTTTCTCTGTGCACAGTTTTAGGGATTGTGACTATCCCTCTTTGAACCAGCCAGCGCAAAATCACCTGCGCAACTGTTTTATTGTACTTTTTGGCTATAGATGCTAAAACTTCATTCTGAAAGATGTTGTTCCTACCTTCTGCAAAAGGACCCCAGGCTTCTGGCTGTACATTATATTTCTTCATGAACTCGATGCTTTCTGTTTGCTGGCAGAAGGGATGGATTTCAATCTGATTCACAGCAGGAACTACTTCGTGGTGAACTATCAAATCCATGAGACGGTCCGGATAGAAATTGCTCACACCTATTGCCCTCACAAGCCCCTCTTTATAGAGTTCCTCCATAGCCCGCCAAGCACAATGCACATCACCAAAAGGTTGATGAATCAAATAAAGGTCGATATAGTCAAGCTGAAGCTTTTTAAGCGATTTTTCAAATGCTTTTTTCGCTGATTCGTAGCCCGCATCCTGTATCCAGAGTTTTGTGGTGATAAATAGATCTTCTCTTTTTACTATACTTTCCTCAATTGCTCTCTTAATAGCCTTCCCAACCGCTTTTTCATTCATGTAAGCGGCTGCTGTATCGATCAACCGGTAACCCGCTTTGATAGCTTCGTAAACACACTGTTCGCACTGTTCAAGATCAGTGATCTGATAAACACCGTAACCCAAAATGGGCATCTCAACGCCGTTATTCAAAACTACTTTTTGCATGTTAATCCCTCCTACTGAACTAATTACATTGCCATACGCAGTATCTCTACAATATCTTCCTTCCTCAAAGGTGGACGACCTGGAAGCTTTCCTTCTTCGTCACAAAGAACTTCCAAAGTCTTATCAGCCCAATAGGAAAGCATCTCATCAGTGACTTTTCCAATTCGGAAGTCTGGGCGCTTTTCCTGCCCGTACAAGCATATCCTTAGGATCACCTTCATAAAGGACTGAGGCTGCAATTACTTTTGAGGCATCCATGACGCTGCCGCCACCCATACCTATGACCACATCACATGCCTCTTTTTTTGCCAGTTCTGCAGCACGCACTACAGTTGACAGCCGTGGGTTTGGTTCAACACCAGTTTTCATACCCGTTTTTCCAAAATCTCTGTAATGCATCATCCTACCTTCTATTATCAATCTTAGCATTAAAATAACTACTGCTCTTCAATTTCATTTAAAGGATTTATCGATACGTCATTTTTTCTACCTCTTCCGGATATCGCCCACCATGGATAGGAATTTTTGAAAGTGCTTCATTTATCTCTCTTAATTCTTCTTCAGTAAATGTTATAGATACAGCACCTATATTTTCTTTGAGTCGTTCAAGTTTTGTTGTACCAGGAATTGGAACAATCCAAGGTTTTTGAGCTAAAAGCCAAGCTAAAGCTATTTGTGCAGGAGTTGCTTGCTTTCTGCGGGCAACTTCCTTTATAAAATCAACAAGTGCAAGATTTGCCCGTATTGCTTCAGGTTGAAAACGAGGAATACTGCTACGTATATCTGTTGAATCAAATTGAGTTTTCTCATCTATAGTTCCTGTAAGAAATCCCTTCCCAAGCGGACTGTAAGGAACAAAACCAATACCTAATTCCTCACACGTTGGTAGTACCTCTTCCTCAGGCTTCCTCCACCATAGAGAATACTCACTTTGAACAGCGGCAACTGGACAAACTGCATGAGCTCGGCGAATAGTTTCTGCACTTGCCTCCGACAATCCAAAGTATCTTACTTTCCCTTCCTGGATGAGGTCCTTTACCGCTCCAGCCACGTCTTCAATGGGTACATTTGGATCCACACGGTGCTGGTAGTAAAGATCAATCGCGTCTACCTTGAGTCGCCTGAGAGAACCTTCTACAGCTTTTTTGATGTGCTCTGGTCGGCTGTTAAGTCCCCTCCAACCAGGTCTTCCGTCAGGATATAAATCAAATCCAAACTTGGTGGCAATCACCACCTCGCCCTTGAACGGCTCCAAAGCCTCTCCCACAAGTTCCTCATTAGTGTACGGTCCATAAACCTCAGCGGTATCAAAAAAGGTAACACCCAGTTCTACTGCCTTGCGAATGAGCGCAATCATCTCTTCCCTATCGGGAAGAGGATTCTGACCAAAACTCATCCGCATACATCCCAGTCCAATTCCGGAAACCTCAAGACCAGATTTTCCCAGTTTTCGCTTTACCATAGATAACCCCCCTATGTTTTTATCTACAATTTAAAGTATACTTGCTGGAGTTAACTCCAAGTCAATACCTTTTGGAGGATAAATCTTAGTAACTATCCTGGGGCCTACTTGTAATTTGCTTTTTTCTACCACCAACCGCGAAAATCCCCCAAAACTAGACCCTCACCTGCCCAAACCGATGGGCCTACTTGTTATCTTACTTTTCCCCGCTCGGCTGGTACCATTGGAATTGGAAAGGAGACAATGCCAGATGGCCACTGAGATTGCAGAAACCTCTGTGGAAAGAAAACGCAACATAGTGAACAGAGAGCTAGAAAACCCTATCCCTCCCGAAGACTGGACTTACAAGGACAGGTAGCAGCAACCTTCCAGCACGAAATCGACACAATTGATTCAGTCGTATCATTCTACAATGAGGGCGTTTCCCGCATTATCCTTACCGACCCGAAGAACTTGAATCTCGGCATAGGCACATGTAGCTGGTCGACTTCGTTTATGGAGAACCATCGTCAACGCTGCGTTGGAACGAGTAAGTACGGGTATCGCTGACTAAGCCAGCAAACCTTTTCATGTGAAGAAGTCCTGCCAGTTAAGAGAGGTTCACCGGGGCCTTTTATTTTTTGTGCTGACAATTTCCTACAAAAATTTTATTGGTCCTCTTTTAAGTCCTTGGGAAGTACACTATATTTTAACAGTTTCAATTCCTT